>DAOOPX010000039.1:0-8106 GCA_035388465.1 Candidatus Woesebacteria bacterium | reverse complement strand
TATCTCTGTTGAATTGGGTGACTGGAGTGGATACCATGTGCTGGCTCAGAACCGTACTATTAGTTGTGTGTAAAGAATTGAACAACCTGAAAATATGTTAATGCTCACCAGATTCGAGCAAAGTAGATGGCACTTACAATGCTAAAAACTAAAACACACTGCCAAAAAACTTGGTAGACAAACCAGATTGCCTCACTTTTTATTAAGCTATATCCCATCAATGTTTGCGGTGGATTACGTTTTTTGGCAGCAAACTGTTCATTAAGCCAATAAACCATTTCCCCCAAACTCCTGACTGACCAAAAGATACTAGCGATTAAAAAAAACAAAATCCAGTCGTGAACTATTGTCGAAACTAGAACTGCTAAAACCCAAAATGGGGCGATGACCAGAGTATCGCCCCAGACGAACATCCCTAACCAGCTCATCCATGGTGTCAAACCAAAAGGATTTTGCTTTTTCACTACTTCCCACCAACTTTTAAAAAAAATTAATAAATTGACAAATACAAAAGCTAATAGTGCGATAGTTTGGATATTCGACATCGAGATTATATTATTTATTAAAAGTAAACTAACCTGCCTTCGACTTTGGCATCAAGGTTTTGGTTAGTACGTAGATACTCTTCAAGAACATCCTTGGCTGAGGTACTGACCACTTTGTGTTTTCCAGATTTTAGTAAGTTTTCTGCTGAAATATCGAGATAGCTTGGAGCATTATTGTAATGAAAACCCTGCATGCAAATGGTGTAATTTTGACACGCCACTACTTTTTTACCATATATTTTAAGTGAGCGTAAGCTGAGTTTTGTATCATCATAAACCGCTTGTACCGCTGAGTTAACTTGGTAGCACTCACCCTCACCATCACGATTTTCGGGACGCATGATATGTGAAAAAATATCGATCAACTGTTGGCCGGTGATTTCAAACCGGTGTAAGCTATCGTCATATGGGAAACAGGCTAATAAGTCTTTGCGCGTCACCACCGGCCCCAGCTGTTTAACTCTAATCGACCCCGAGCCAACTAACATCACATCGGTTTCACTCTGAGTGGCAAATGCATCAGCGATTAAGTTACCCAAACTCGTCTCTACTTCTCGTTGTGGGTGAGTTAGTTGCTGAGCAAATTTCGTCACCATCGCTGCATACTTACGATCAACATCAGTTTTGAAACTCTCAATATACTTTTCTAAATTTTCATCGATAGGGGCAATTCCTTCTTGAATCGGCACTAGCTGCCACCGATACTCCACAATCGAATTGGTTTCATCATTCACCACAATATCAAAACGCCCAACTTGATCTGAGCCAACTCCAGCTTGAGCAATTAAAATGTCATTGACTTTCTTCGGCTGATCTAAAATTGTGTGGGAGTGGCCACCAATGATCATGTCCACTCCCCATTCCGGTTTCAATAACTTCGCCAACTCTATATCTGACTCAAAGCCAATATGTGTTAACAGAATTGTTAAGTCGATATCATCTTTTTTATAAGCATTGCAAATTTTTCCCACTTCGCGGCTAGCTTCATTCAGGCTAACAAAACTGCCAATTAACGGGTCCTGTTTCAGCGCATCCATGATTTTCTCAGTAATGATTCCGGTAAACAAAATGTCAAAGCCTGCCTTTTTCAGAATCAAGTATGGATTCATCAATCGTTTGTTGTATTTTTTGATGTAAAGATTAGCGTTCACAATTGGAAAGTTGGCCATTTTTTCCAGAAACAGCAGGTGGGGCAGGCCATAATCAAACTCGTGATTACCCAGAGCCACCACATCTGGTGCTAGGTAATTCATGATCTCCATCGTGGAGATACCTTTGTACTCAGCATCGATCAGCGATCCCTGCACCATGTCGCCAGCAATCACATACAACACATTTTCTTCTTCTTTTCTGACTTGATTGATGTATCCAGAGAGCAGAGCCAAACCACCAGTTAGCTTCCCACCACCGGCTTGAACTTCAGCCAGAAAATCACCATGAAAATCGTTGGTGTGAAGAATGGTGAATTTTTTTGTTTTCATCGCTTACAAAGCAACAATTATTTCTTTTCCGCCACCATACTAATTTCAACTTTAGCTCCGAGTGGCAACTCTTTGACACACACCACTTCCCGCGCCGGGAAGGGCACGCTCATGTAACTACCATAAACTTCGTTAATTACTGCGTACATACTCATGTCAGTTACGTAAATAGCAGTTTTCAGAACTTTAGTAAAATCTGCACCAGCCTCTGCCAAAATTGCCTGCAAGTTGTCCATAATTTGATGCACCTGCTCATCCAAAGTTCCCTCAAGCAATTTTCCTTCTTTGGTTAAATAAATTTGACCCGACGTAAAAATTAGATTGTCACTGATGATTGCTTGTGAAAAAGGACCTGTTGCTGCAGGAGCGCTAAGTGTGGTGACTGCCATTTTCATACTTTATTTCCAAATAACTCACTTGATACTTTCTCAAAAATCATCTTATGCCCCTCGGTATTGGGATGCAAGCCATCGGCGAATAAAGCAGGGAAATCCTTTCGTTGCAACCATTCATCGTACATATCAATAAACATAATTTTAAAACGATTAGCTACGTTTTTAATAATTTGATTATACTCCCAGAGATTTTCCAGTTGATAATATTTTTCTTCTTTGTATGGCAGTGTAAATGTTTTATCCACTGGCAGTATCCCAATTAGCACCAAACCAACATCTAATTTTTGGGTGATCTTTATCAATTTCTCAATATTTTGCTCGAACGCAATAGGTGAGATATTATCAGTAAGATTGGCTTTGTTAATCCGCGAGTCATTAGTCCCAATGGCGATGAGAAAAGTAAACTCGCGCGGGTTGTGCTGGCGCATCCGCAGTCGCGCTTCTTGCTCCATCCGAGCCAACAACCCGCTTGATGTATCACCAGAAATACTTAAATTAATTAATGTGTGATCTTTTGACTTTTGCTCATGATCAATAAAGAGCCGCAACTGCGTCGCCCAGCCACCATTCTGATAGTCACCCACACCAAAACCAATGCTATCTCCAAATAAAATGTAGCGCATAAATTTTCCAATTACTTTTTCACTGGTTGGCTAAATTTCCAGTAACCCAAGAATAGCGAAATGAACAAACCGATCGAGACAACTACAAATCTAAACATGTTATCCTCGGCACCAAAACCGCGCATCACTCCATAAATTAAGGTCAGTAACCCACCTAAGAGTAAGCCATCAGCGATAACCAATATTTTTTGGAAAACTGTTAAGCTAACCACGACGATCGCGATGGCAATCGCGATCACGACAATCGAAACATTACGACTGTATTCTTGACTTTCTGTTTGGTACTTTTTTTCTTGTTTATCGAACTCCTCCATTTCCGCTCGCCACTCCGCCGACCCAGTGGAATCATCATCTTTGTATGCATCCGGCGAAGAAAATTTCATGGCTAGTGGCGGTTGTGGATATTTTGGCTCAGGATAAAAAGCCGCCACACCTACCCCGACAAACACTGCCATAAAAATTCCAATTAAGAACGTGTAAATGAGTTTCATTATCATATGTTCCTCTCTTGGGTTGTTTTTCTGTGCAACAACTCCCAACCCAATCATGAAAACAATTACTAAAACAAGCACAACACTCAAAACCATCAAATCAATTCTACACCTATTTGAAATAGATTCATTAATCTTTCAGGTAATTCCAATATGATAAAATCCTTTCTATTATAAATTAATGTTAATTGAATTATGAACAAAAAAAATAAATTAATAATCATTATTATCATTGCTTTACTTTTCTTTTTTTTAATTATTAATATTCTAAAAAATCCTCAGATTAAGAACGCAACTCAACAAAAAAATTCTATATCCCAAACTGAAACTTCAAAAAGTCTGGACAACGACTTTATGCAAAGTTTATTAGAAGGTTATCCAGATAAACAGGTTCCAATTTATCAAGCAGAATCTACTGACGCAGTCAAGTTTTTCGTCAACTTTGATCCCCAAAATATTGCTGATTTTTTTCCAAAAAATAAAAATTATTACAATTTGGTATACAAAACTAAAGCCGAGCCATCAGAATTTTTAAAATACTATAAATCAATTATGTCCAATATCAGCCAAGAAGATACTAATGAATCTCAAGTGGCCGGATTTATTGATAGATACAAAGTCCTAGCTTCTCATTATGGTCATGATAACAATGCCTATCTACAAATATATTTATCAGATAACGAATTCTCTCAAGAAAACAAATATTATGCTGATTACCCTAACTTAATCGAACCGGATGAAAGTTGGCAAGAACATGAAAACTCATACGGGAAAATGGCTCAGCAAGGGGGGATTATCGAATACACAAAATACTGGACTGTCGATCGCGAAAAAATTGAAGATTTTGAGAAAATTTATACTGAAGAGTATCAAAATAAAGCTAATTTCAAAAACGATGATCAAGGCGGTCTAAGTTGGACTGATGAAGGCTACAAAATTAACCTTACCTTTTCCGAAGATCACGGTAGAGTATATCTAATGATGAGGAGACCTAAATAGCTACTTCACTTAAGTTGCATTTATCTTTTTAATTTGTGTAACCCAAAAGTAAGTGGCAAAATTTAACACTTCATAAAATAACTTAGAGATACTTGAACTTTTTTTATTCCCCGTAAATTTTTTTGAAAGTATCTTTGGGTTTTATTTCTTCACTAGCTCTGATTCCACCACCAGAAACATCCCAGTTTTCTTTGTTAGAATCCCAGCTACCACCCATGTTTTCTATGTATGTTTTATACTGTTCTTCGTTATAGAAAGCCATTTTGACACTTCCAAGGTTACCACTAGTATATTTGACCAAATCATAATAGATATAAATAATTCGCCCTTTATCGTCTGTCGTTTTTAAGTCAGGTTCTCCCAATTTTTCAGTTACCATCGCGATATTTTTAAACTCTCCGTCTTCACTTAGTTCATTAAACTCACTTAGAGTCATTGCGTCTTTATTAGCTTGTCCGCTACCATCATTTGAACCTGATACTCTCTGTAGAAAACCTCCTGGAGCAATTCCTCCCATGTAGCTTTCTCCTGGCTGAATTATCTCATCTCCAATGACGATTTTTGTTAACTGTAGCTCTTCTTTGAAAGTTTTAAATTCATAGTAACCTAAGGATTCATCTTCGCCATATACTCTTATTCTATCTCCATCTTGTTTCCATTTTTTAAATGAACTACCGGTAATACTACCATCTTGATTTAACGTAAAATCAAAATCTATGCTTCGCTTTTGGTTATCTCCACCAGACATACTACTGAGCGTCCCTTTCCAACTGGTGCCCGCATTAGTATTTGTCACTTCTTTATTACCATCTTCATTCGTTGTTTGATTGTTGTCTTGTTTTACAACTTCATTACCTGGGTCAGTATTCTCTGAATTATTCTGCTGGTTTGAGCTTTCCAAGAACTTTTTGAGCTCTTCCTGAGTCATTGGTTCTTGTTTTTTATTAAGACTCTGCAACCATTCTTCTACTTCTGCCTTTTCCATTTCCGCCACCGTAACCGTCCCTGGATATTGAGTTCGTTTTATCACTTGAAAGGGGGGATGATACTCAAAAGTTGTTAAATCAACGCCAACAACTTTTCCTTCCTGTGCTGATTCTCGAAATTGATCCAATCCGACCATCACCGATTCAAACTTGCCATAGGCAGTTCCAAGATTACTGGGAATATTGGTGATAGTTAAAACACTAGCCACCGGTTCAGTCACGGTTCTAATATCTTTAACAAAAGAGGATACTTTATTTTTGTCACCGAAAGCGATTTGCGCAGAATCTTCAGTTACTTCTAATGCTAAATCCACCCCCACCACCACTGTAGTGACTTGAGTTAATGTCCCCACTGCCGCAAAACCCCCCGCAGCTCCACCAGTAATTACTACTCCCCCTACATAACCCGCTACTTTACAACCATCTTTTATCACTACTGCCGAAGTTTCCAGTTTTTGCAAAGTATCTCCAGCCTCAGTCCAGCCCTGCGCTGTTGTTTCATCTTGAGCTTGATTAAGAATAAGTTGAGCTCTTTTAGCATCCACTCCCAAATGTTTAGCTAAAGTCGCAATCCCTTTAAATCTTGGCGCTTTATCATAAATATCAGATATTTCCTTGGCGGTATAAGCTTGAGCTGAGCGCACCAAGTCGAAATCAATTGACGCCAACTCTGCCTGTTTACTGGCGTTGGCTTCCAGTTGCTGTGCTTCTTGGTCTAATTTATCCCAATCTTGGATCAATCCGGTCATATCATTGTTCCAGGTTTCGTAATCACCGTATTCTTCTGCATTGATTAACAGCATATCGGTGCGATACCGCAGAGAAAGATACTCTTTGGAAAGATCATAAGTTGAGCCAAAAACTTGTTGCTCTAATTTATCTGCTGGCTTAAACCACATTAAACCGGCAATAACTAATAACAAAACTACTAAGGCAGTGATAATAAGTTTTTTTTTCATATTCATACTGAGGTATTTACTACGGTCATACTGAGTTAGTTTCAATGGTCATACTGAGCTTGTCGAAGTATGATGCCTCGCTAGGATTCCCCGATTTCGCTAAAGCTTCATCGGGGCAGGCTTCTCATCCTATCTTCGGCATCTGCATTCCGCTTCGCTTCATTTGATGCCTCGCTAGGATTCGAACCTAGATAAACAGCTTCAAAGGCTGCTGTCCTGCCATTAGACGACGAGGCAATATTATTTGTTAATTCAACCACGGTATTTTACACCAAACAACTTGGGTTTAACTACTGGAAATGAGCTATAACATTAAAAAATTAAAATTGCTTTCCAAGAAGTATTTCAGCTGCATCTATTGCTATTTGTGGGTCGCCAATTTTTCCAAAAAATTTTTCAGTTCTACGCAAATAATACTCTCTAGTAGATCCTCCAGTTTCCCAGTTGGTAGCATACCAATCACATTCCCAATGCCATCCCCCTTGATCACAATGATCACCCGTGCAGAGGCGCACATGCATCAAAGTAGCAACCTTTTGGACTGGTGTTAAATCATGAAATTGACTTTTTTCTAAATCAATGGCAATTTTTAATTCTGCTCCGGTTGGTAGCTTTTTTTGTTGCCCCGCACGTTCTTTAATACTTGACATATTTTTCTTAAATAAGTAATAGCTTATATCTCTGCTCTAGCTTTCCATGCGTTAAGAAGACTGACATCACCCACATAATTTACAAGTTCTTCCAGCTTCCGAGCGGCAAGTCCCTGATCAAGAATATCTGCGGCTGTTTTTGCCCCATCTAGAGGATTGTCTACATGTCCCATCACCATTAATGATAAAGCTGCATTTGCCAGTACCATATCGCGCTTAGCACCAAAACTTTTGCAATAAATAATTTTCAAAAAATCAATTAAGTTTTGATCTTTTCCACCAGACTTAATTTCTTCTTTTTTGTAAGTTGGTAAGCCGAAGTCGCTGGGATTGAGTATTGATTTGGAAATTTTCTTACCTAGCTGCTCAATTAAAATTGTCTTTCCTATTACTGACGCTTCTGGTATTCCACCAACACCATGAACAATAAAAGTGCGCTCATTGCCCATTTGCACAAAAAGTTTTGCAAGTATCTCTAGATATTCTTCGTTATAACAACCATAAATACGCTTTTTTAGTGGGGTGGGTGAGTATGCAAACGCAACTAAATGAAAGGGTGATGGTATCCCCAAGCCTTTTTCAACAAATATTTTCCTAGCAACAATTGATCGATTTTTCATTTTAGGACTCAGTGCGGAAAGAAAAAAAGGACATATTCCAACTTTTTCTAGAGTTTCCTCAACTTTTTGTTTGCTTAATTTAAATACATCAACTCCAAATGCACTAAATACATCTGCACTCCCGGTATGACCGGTTTGGGCGTAACCAGAAAATTTTGCAACTGTGTATCCTGTTGCAGCAACAATAAATGAAGCGACAGTGCTAACATTGATAGTTTTTATTAAACTTCCTCCAGTTCCAGAAAGATCGGTGAGTAAATTCGCCGGCACATTAGGAACAATTTTTTCACCTAATTTGGCAGTTGAATTGATTAATCCCAATAGTTCGTCTGCCGTTTCACCCTTTGTGTGTAAAGC
>DAOOPX010000038.1:0-8134 GCA_035388465.1 Candidatus Woesebacteria bacterium | reverse complement strand
GATTTAGCTAAAGTGCGTTTTTCTATCATGTCGGCTAGTATAACACCTAAACACCCCCTTGACAGCAGTTTGATATCTGCGAAAATACTGCCTTCATGCAATTAAGTTCGTATCAACCCACAGCCCGTCGCTTCCAGCTTATTAAGCTTGAGTATAGCTTGGGGTTAGTCGCTTGATTAAATAAATATAATTAAAAAGATTAAACCCAAGCCCCAAACAGCTTGGGTTTTTTGATGATTATATGCAAAACACAGAAATATTAAGTCCAAGAATACTTGGTGCACAATATACCGAGTATTACGAAACAGAAAAACAGGATAGTCCTGATGCTTCAATCAGCAGGATGGTTAATTTGTTAATCCCAGTTATAACTGAAAGACTCCGATCTGCACAAAACGTAATAATATTAGATGTCGGATCAGGAAGACAAATCTTAGAGCAAGCATTATTTTCGGATAGAAGGTTTAAAAGTTTTTCAAGTAGGGTCAAGATTATTTCAATGGATATTGCCTCACTGACAAAAAAACAATTATTTGAAGCTAATCGTGTTACTCATATCCAAGCATGTGGTTCTTCTTTGCCCATCGCCAATCACACCGTAGACATAGCCGTTTCAAATCTTGCGCTCGATTTAATGCCCCAAGCCTCATTTGGTGAATTAAAACGAGTAATAAAACCGGATGGCTCTGTTGTTTTAACCTTTCACCATCCAAATTTAATTGAAATTGCGAAAATGAGATTGCCTTTATTACTCCATAATCTTCGCACAGTGGTTCAAAAACTCCGACATGGTAAAAATTCGAGCAAACTTGGTAAGTACCATGAAAATAGAGAAATAATTCAAAGACAACTTGTTGATACTCAGTTTATTATTAACTCATTTGCCAACTTAATTTTTCAATCAAAAAATGAAATTTACCATGTTTTAAAGCAGATGTTTCCTGAGTGGAGAATTAAAGTAGAAGAAAATTTTGGTGAAGCTGATGAAAATGGTTGGTTTGAAGTTATGTTAATTGGACCGGAGAAGAAGCAACAGCAATCACACCCAACTGCAAGCTCTGGCGATCCCGCCAAGTATTAATTTCTAGTTTTGCGATAAATGAAAACTTGGCGCCAATTTCAAGTTGGTCTTGAAGATGGGCGTGATGCCAATAGAGAGCGGTCAGCAGCTGTGGCTGCTGACCGCTCGATAATTTCAAAGCTAACTTCAAGTGCTTTCCTTCGGCTCCAATCACTTGAGTTGAAATTAATTCCAAGTCTTCAATCATGAACACTGGCTGGTGATTACCTTGACCAAACGGAGCGAACTTGAGCAAGGTTTGAGCAGTTTGTATATTGATCAAACTTGGTGGCAATTTACACTCAGCAATAATTTTCGGCTGAAGAAGTATTGGATCAATTTGTGTTTTAGCTAGCTCTTGAAGCTTGTTAATTACTATGTATAAATTATCCTTGTGCACGCTGAAGCCCGCTGCCAACGGATGCCCACCTACGTTGAGTAGATCAGCTTTTACTTGACGAATCAGCTCGGTGATGTTGACTCCCACTACCGACCGAGCCGATGCCTTGAGCGTTTCACCTTCTCCTCCAATTGCAATCGCGGGCTTATGGTACTTTTCGGTCAGCCTGCCTGCCACCAAACCAATTACTCCTTCGTGGAAGTTTGGCGCGTAAACTATCAGCAGGCTCTCTGACAATTGTTCGGTAACTTGCACTTCTGCTTGGGTTAAAGCACTTTCTGTCAGATCTTGACGACTTAAATTAAGATTATTTAGCTCGCCGGCAATACTTTCGGCTTTGGTGCGGCTGTTGGTACACAACAGCCGCACGCCAACTATGCCCTCGGCCAACCGGCCGAGGGCATTCAGCCGTGGTGCCAGCTGATAACCCAGTTTTCCTTCATCAACTTTGTCCACTTTATGACCTGCAACTGCAGCTAAAGCTAGTAAACCGGGCCTGAGTGTTTGACGTAATACTTGCAACCCATGGAATATAAAACTGCGGTTGAAGCCAGTCAGCGGTACTTGATCAGCAATAGTGGCCAAGGCACACAAATCTAGTTGGTTCGTGAGGAGCTGTTCACGCTGAGTTTTCTCCCCAAACTCAGATCCAATTTTGTCTACCAACATCTTGCTCACCAACCACGCCACTCCTGCTCCACAAACTTGATCGGTTTGCAACACGGCAACTGCATTGGGTAGTCGTTCTTTTCCTTGCTTGTCCCATTCTGGTTGGTGATGATCGGTGATGATGACTTCAACTCGTTGCTCCTTCAGCCACTCGACCGCCTCAAACGCCACAATCCCATTGTCCACCGTAATGATCAATTGGGGGCCGTGTTCGGTTAAAACTGCTTGAGCGCTGGTCACGTTTAATCCATAGCCATGTTTAAGTCTGCTGGGGATAAATGGCGTAACAGCAAATCCCAGTTCGTGCATCACCCGCCACAAAATTGAGGCAGCGCAAATTCCATCAGCGTCATAATCTCCAAAAATAACGATGGGGGTTTTTCGTTCTCGAGCCAAGAACAACTTGTCCATGGCCTTCTTGATGACTTGAGACGAAAAACCAAACTGCTTCGTCTTTAACTCCATAGGATGTGCGGGTGAAAAAAACTCCGCCTTATCCTCAATTTTGCGCAACTTTAACAAAATTTCTTGCAGCTCAGATAAATCCTGAGGGATCTCTTGCGAAAGTAGTTGCCACTGTCTATCACTTTTCATTGTTGTAGCCTACCACATTCCTCACTCCGTTCTACATAATCTTTGCTGATCGCGATATAATAATTTTTAGAGATGAATAATCCGCTTACTCTCACAAGAGAAACTCTTTACATCCTAATGCAGCTCAAAACTGCCGGATATGACGCTTTTCTCGTGGGCGGATCGGTACGAGACTTGTTCCGCGGGAAAAATCCATTCGAGTGCGACCAAGATTTCACTACTAATGCTACTCCAGAGCAAATTACGGAAGTGTTTCCCGACAGTTTTTATGAAAACCAGTTTGGCACTGTCAGCCTCACTGCTGAAAATCTCTGGCAGAAAATGGCAGTTAGCGCAGAGTATCGCCAGGCTGTTACACAAGTGCTATCAGCTAAAAATCAGGCAGCAGCCAAATTGATAAATCTGGCTGCTGCCAAAAAAATTCACACCTCGCTGGTAAAAAAAACCAATTCATCTGAAAATCCCGAACCCAAAGAAGCCCATACTTTACCCAACTTTGAAATAACCACCTATCGGTCTAAAGAAGTGTATACCGATGGCACCCGCAAGCCTCAGTCTCTTGAATGGGGCGAGAGTATTGAAGAAGATCTGAAACGCCGCGACTTCACTATTAACGCCATGGCTTTGACCATCTCTTTGGAACAACTGCAAAAACTATATCAGGAAGCGCTGGATAAAAACACGTTGTTCGTCCAAGTTCCGGCGGCAGACATCAGCTTGATTGCCAATGAGTCGGCAGAAAAAGATTTGGAAAACAACATCATCCGCAGCGTGGGCATCGCCCGCGAGCGATTCGTTGAAGATGCCTTACGCATGCTGCGTGCGATTCGCCTAGCTGTCCAACTTGAAATGACGATTGAACCAGATACATTGAGCGCCATTACTACTAATCATGCGTTGCTAAGCGACGTTAGTTTTGAACGTATCCGTGACGAGTTTCTGAAGATGCTCGTCAGTCCCCAGCCCAAGCGGGCGATAGAGCTGCTTGATCAAACCAACCTATTGCAGTACATTTTGCCAGAGTTAATCAAAGCAAAGGGAATTACTCAAGGTGGACACCACACCACCGATGTCTGGACTCATAGCCTCGATGCGCTCGACAGCTCACCTTCACTTGATCCAATTGTCCGGCTGGCCACACTGCTTCACGACATTGCCAAACCGGTAACTTACAAAGTAATTAATGGCCAGCCCACTTTTTATAATCACGAAATTCTTGGCTCAAGAATCGCCCGCGACATCGGTCGCCGACTCCGACTCAACAAACATCAGCTCGACAGATTGTTTATCTTGACTCGATACCACATGTTCCATTACCAGACACACAACACTGATGCGGCTATCCGCAGACTGATGCGCAAAGTGGGACTCGAAAACCTTGACGACATTCTGGATCTGCGCGAGGGCGATCGGCTAGGCAGCGGCGCTCGTAAATCCAGCTGGCGGCTAGAAGAGATGAAGCAGCGAATGCTAGAGCAACTTAATCAACCGCTCTCCACATCAGATTTAGCCATCGATGGTCATGACTTGATGAGCGAACTCAAGCTCAAACCTGGACCTCTTCTAGGTAAAATTCTTGACCAATTACTAGAACAAGTATTAGAAAATCCAGAGCTAAATTCCAAACCATCTTTGCTTGAGGCCGCAAAAACTATCTATGAAACAACAACAAAAAATTAGTCTTAATTATCAGCGCAAACAAGATCAGTTGAGTTTAATCAAAGAATATTTTCTCAAAGAAAGGGATGAACAGCTGGGTGATCTAGGAGCTGAGCTTGTGTATGACTTCTTCATTGAAAATTGTGCACCATCTATTTACAATCAAGCAATCGACGACCTCAAAAAAATGCTCAAAGAAAGAGTCTTTTATCTCGAAACAGATATTGAGTCACTTAAAAAAAATACTGTGTATGTAGATTCAGACTTATAGAATCGTACTTAACACAATTTACATGTGATGAAGTTTGATTTCAAAAAATCCAATAGGTCTATTTCTTTTTACGTCGTCCGCTCCACTTTTCCCACTCGAGTAAAAGGGGTACGGCGGTGAAACTGCTGGAGTAAGTGCCAGTCACGGCACCGATCAGTAGGGCGAGAGCGAAATGCTTGATGCTCTCGCCTCCCAACAAATACATTGCCAAAAGCATCAAAATAATCGTGACCGAGTTATTAATTGATCTGCCCAGTGTTTCCAAAACTGCCACATCGGCTAAATCACGAACAGTTAATTGTGGGTGAAGCCTTATTAACTCACGAATTCGATCAAACACCACAATCGTGTCATGAATAGAAAATGACAAAGTAGTTAACAAAGCCGTAACAAACAATACGTCGACCTCAATCCCAAAAAGTTGACCCAACAAACTAAACGCTCCCAGCAAAATTAGGCTGTCATGGAACATAGCCAGAACTGCGGTAACTCCAAATTTCAAATCATGAAATTGATACCAAACATATCCAGTAATTACTAACGCAACAATTACTACTGCCACAAGAGTTTTTTGGAGTAGTTCTCGACTGAGACTAGGACCGATGGTCTCGAATCGCCGTACTTCGATTTGGTCGGCAAACTTGGTTTTGAGGATTGAGACTAACTCATCTTTTTGTTGATTATCAATTTCCTCGGTACGAACAATTACTTGATTTTCTCCAGATGATTGAACCGAAACAACTTGGTATTGAGCATCACCTAAAAACCCACGTAATTTTTCGGCATCTAGGTCTTCCGCTCTATCTCCTTCTTGCCAACCATACTGAAGCTCTAACAGCGATCCACCAGTGAAATCAATCCCCAGGTCCAATCCGCGTGTCAAGAGTGAGTACACTCCGGGGAGAATAAAGAGCAGGGAGATTAGAAAATATACTCGGTAATGTTTGAATATCTTCATAACTTGGCCCTCTTTGACTTTTTGCCATCCTCATCATTACTGAGGAATACCCTTACCAAACTCCGGGTTACAACTACACCAGTGAACAACCCAAGTAAAACTCCAATCAGCAAAGTCATACCAAAGCCACGTACCATTCCACTTGAATTGAGGAAGGTGAAGTTCAGGGGATTAATCAAGATTAAAGCAGTGAAAATGGTGGCCAAGTTCGCATCTTTAATACTGTCCCAAGCTCGACCAAAACCCAGTTCCATCGCCAAAACCGCTGGCTTACCTTTCCTTAATTCTTCTTTCATCCGTTCGAAAATCAAGATATTGGCATCGACTGCCATACCAATGGATAGGATTAGTCCGGCAATACCAGGCAAACTCAAAGTTACGCCCATAATTTTATAAAGGGCAAGCGTAAAAACAGCGTAAATCATTAATGCCACGTTAGCAACGATCCCCTTTTTGCCATAGAGTAAAATCATAAAAACACCAACAGCTGCAAGGCCAATCAAACCAGCTTTCAAGCTTTGGTCGACAGCAGCTTGTCCGAGACTAGCACCAATGTTGCGCTGCTCCAAGACCTTGATTGGAATCGGCAACGCACCTGCATTGAGCTGAATACTCAATTGCTTGGCCTCTTCAACCGTAAATTGACCCGTTATCACTGCCAAGCCGTCCATAATTGGTACGGAAATTTGTGGCATCATTAACACCGCCCCATCGAGAAAGATTCCTAGAATCCCACCTGTATTTTGCGAAGTAGTATCTGCAAATATCTGTCTACCTTCAGAATTAAATTCTAGTTGGACTTGGGGTTCACCGGTGTTTGGATCAAAAACTAGAGTGGACCGGCGCAGCTCTGCTCCTGTCAAGCCTATTGGCTCGATACTGACATCTTGAGCTTGAGCAGACTGTGAAGCCGATTCTGAATCCTCCGTGTCTTCGGGAGTGGTTTCTGGAAGAGGTACTTGTTTAATCAATGCGAACTCTAGTTGCGCGGTTTGGCCAACTAAGTTGAGTGCTTCTTGCGGATCTTCAACACCTGGTAGCTCAATTATTAACCGATAGGATTCACCAAATCGCGCAGTTTGAACACTCGGCTCAGTTATTCCATAGTAATCTACTCGGCGCAAGATCACTGCTCTGGCTGATTCTAAAGCAGAATCGCGATCGCCTTCGGCGATCGCACTCATATCTGCTTCAAGCACGACCTGCATTCCACCGCGAATATCTAAACCCATTTTGTACTCAAATTCTTGAGTAATAGTTTTTCCAAATAATTGCAAATTTATTTTTGAAGTGTCAATCTTAACCGTATCAGTTCCCAAAATCTGAAATCCAAATTGCCTTTCCACTTTGATAGGAAAGGCAATCACCACAGCAATCGCTGCGGCCAAAAATATCCAAAACAATCTTTTTTTGGCTTTTTGGCGCATGTTCATTAATTTTCCCCGTTTCTACCTAGTTCACACCAGGGATCTTGCGCTCAGCAAACTCGACTTCACTGCCAATGATCATTACCCGACCAGTCATCAACACATCCATGATAAAAGGATCTCGTCTAGTTTTCCGAAATATAAATTCTTGCTCGTCAAAAACTGTGTAATTGATCTCCCGATTTAAGCGTTCCTGCTCTTGTTTTATTAATAGCTCAAGCTCACTCAAAACCACATCACCTACCACCAACACATCAACCTCGCCTTGAGTTGGTGCAATACCACCAGCAAACTTACTCGAAAACATCACAAACTGCAGAGTGCCCAGTTTGCGCTTGAGCTGAATAATTTTGGTACCTAATCCAGTAGTTTTAGCCACCATCTGCCTCAACTCTTGGTGAAAAAGATACCGATCATTCAGCCTGTAGTACAACCGATTACCTCTTTGTTCACTCTTCAGTAACCCAAAACCCAGCATCCGATCTAACTCTCTCCGGACCGCGTTTATCTCTTCATTGATTAAACGAGTAATCTCGCGCACATAGAATAAATTCCCTTGCTGTGAGAAAAAAAGCTGGAGGATCTTGACACGAACTTTGGAGATCATCAAGTCATCGATTTTGGTCATTTTAGTAAGTTACTTTATTTGTTCTATCTAATACAGAAATCCAGATTGGGCCACGAGCGAAAGCATACTCTTTCCCGCCTTTAGCAATAAATCTTAACTCATCCTCACGGGTTTTTTTGGACCACGTCACGCTCTCGAAATTACCATTACTAAAAATCAATGCCTCACCGGTGCCAGTCGTACGATACAACATGTGTTTTAGCTCATCGATCGGACCTTTTTCATCTGTTAAAAGTACTACAACAGTTTTTGCGGCAACTTGCTCCTGGTTGTTTAGATCAATCTGGGCCGATCCAGCCGTGTTCCTCAAGTAGGTTCGGCTAGCAGCATCATAATTCCAAGCTACAGCAAATTGATCATATCCCGACCAAAAGTCGTAACTGATTGAAGTAGTCGTCCCCGAATCAGCTGGGTCATCTGCAAAAGTGGGGGGCTCGAATCCTTCGAGCCAATCCGCGGCTAGAATGG
>DAOOPX010000037.1:0-8161 GCA_035388465.1 Candidatus Woesebacteria bacterium | reverse complement strand
CCCACACCCACTCCCACTCAAGCTCCAGATTCAGGTGGTGATGGTGATGATACTGATCAGCAACCAACCGAATTTGGCATTACTCTGACGCCAACAGCGAGCACAGACAGCATTCTTGATTTTGGTCAACCTGATGTAGTTGTTGCGCCTACAGTTGAGTTGCTGCCGGAAATTCTACGCCAGTATGATTTCAATCAGTCTGGACGGTTAGATCCGTTTATGCTTGATCAGATATCAGAGTATTGGTGGAACGCCTATTATCCTGTCAAACAGAATTTGGCTACTTGCGATCTGAACGCCGACCTACGATGCGATATTATCGATTTTTCGATTCTTATGTATTGGGTAGAGAAGGAATAGATGGTATTATTAAGTATCAGTTAATATAAATGCAACAGCGAGCTTCGATTCTAACTATCTTTTTTCGCTTGTTCGCGTTAGTGATCGCCTCTTTTTTCTTGGGGCATTTACTAGCTTTTTTTGGGGTCTTTCTGGCTCTGATGTACCCAGTTTGGTGGTTTTTAGCACCTGGCTCAATTCCTTGCCTGATGTGTCAGACGCGCAAAACGGGCGATATCTGCCCGTTTTGCCACAGTTATGTCACCGATAATGAAAAAGTGTCAGCACCAAAAAACTTTCGTTCTAGTTTGCTCAATGCTTTTTTGATTTTATTGATCTCAATTGTATCGATGGGGATGGTGATACTAGAGGGCACAATTCTTGCCCGATCAGGTTTTAATTTGACTGAGAAAACAATTACTTTTGTGATTCCTTCAGAAGGCCAATATGCCATTGGGGAAACGTTCCTGATGCCGATTGAGCTAGTGGGGATCAAGAAACCAATCAATGCCATTCAGTCTGATTTTGTTTTTGATCCAAGGTCACTGGAGTTGGTTGATATTGTTACTCAAGACTCATTTGCTAGTATTTTTATTCAAAAGCAAATTGATAATGAACTAGGCTATGGTCGAATTAGTGGGGGGTTGCCAAACCCAGGTTTTTTTGCCGAACGGGGCGTATTCGCCACAGCGGTGTTCAAAGCCAAACAGGCAGGTTTGACTCAAGTTAGATTTTTGCCCTCATCACTGGTGTTAGAAAATAATGGCGAAGGCACCAACCTGCTCAAAGATTTAACTACCGCTAGTTACTTGATTGTGCCAGAATCGGTGGTGCCCCAGAATAATGATCAACAATCCCAACTGATCAAAGAAGAAAATCTGATAGCGATTGAGCAAGCATCTAATCAACTCAAGTTTGGTAGCGCCAAAGAAATAGGTTTGAGCGAGCCAGTAGTGCTGGGTGTCAGCTCTGATATGGCTACGATTGACGATAATAAAGATGTCTCTCTACTGAGTAAACTGATTAGTATAGTGGTGACAATCGACCGGTTTATTATCGATTTTTGGCAAAAAATTATTAGTTGGTTGGTTTATGTTGTTACTTTACGCTGGTTAATCAAATAACCCCTAGTTTGAGTTTGCCAAATTTTTTGCCACCTGTTGCCAATTGATTACGTGCCAGAAGTTGGCGATGTACTCATCGCGGCGATTCTGGTATTTGAGGTAGTAGGCGTGTTCCCATACATCCAGTGCAAGCAGTGGAACGTCGTCCATGGAAAGCGGGCTGTCCTGGTTGGGGAGCGAGTAAATATCGAGCTCCCCAGATGGTTTTTGTACCAGCCATGCCCAGCCGCTGCCAAAATGAGTTTTGGCAGCATTACTGAATTCTTCTTGGAACTTAGTGAAACTACCAAACTGATTTTCTAGTTTTTGCAGTAATTCTGGCGGGGGCGTTTGGTCAAACTCAGGCGAGAGCAGCTGCCAAAACAAATTATGATTAACAAAGCCCCCGCCATGATTTCTCACCGCACCCCGGATTTTTTCCGGTAGCTGATTAAGATTGCTGACTAGCCACTCCGCCGATTTTGATTCCCACTCAGTACCTGTTACAGCCTGATTCAATTTGTCAGTGTAGGTCTGATGATGCTTGGTGTGATGTATCTCCATTGTTTGAGCATCGAAGTATGGCTCAAGCGCGCCATATTGATACGGTAATTTTGGTAGTTGAAATGACATAGGATACTCCTGTATGGTATTTTATTAATTAAGTTTAACACTTTATTACAATTTACGCAACTGGATCAATCACGATAATTCAGACATTGCCAATACAATTTCGTTGTGTTAGTATCTTAGCTACTATCTACTGATCTGCCTGTGGTTTGTACATATGAGTCGTGAAACGAAATCTCAAGAAATTGGCAGATCCACAGATGTTTTTCCGATTCCTAAAATTCCTCCTGATTTAGCTCAGATTTTATTGTTGGATAGTTTTGAAAAATACACACCTGAATTAGCACAAAAAATTAATGAAGTCTTTACTCAATTTTCATTTTTTGTGCGGGGACGACGGGATTTGTACCGCAGCACATTTACCTCTGGTAGTTATAGGTCTAAGAGCTATTTTAACTTACATTCGGGGTATTGCGAAGATTCACTTCTAAACTAATTCAAGAGTTATGTTTTAAAAAAACAGTCTTGACATAAATTACTTTATGACATAAAATATTAATTACATAAATTATTATTGAAACCAATCCTAATATGAAAACAAATCAACAAAAAGATTTTTCTAAGTTTTTCAATATCATGTTGAAAATGAGAAAGATACTGGATCAAACATTGGATGATAGTGATGAAGATAATATTCCAACTATGTTGCAAGTGCAGACATTAAAAACCATTAAGGAAAATTCACCTATTACTGCCAGTGAACTAGCATCAAGATTGCAAATGTCTCCATCAGCATTGACTCAAATGACGGATAGATTAATCAAATCCAAGTTTATTTCTAGGAAAAATGACAAGAATGATCGTCGTTTAATTCTTTTATCTTTAACTAGTGATGGCGAAGAGCATTTGGCTTCAATTTTGAAAAGAATGGAACAAAAAGCCAATCAAATTTTAGCTCCGATTTCAGCAAAGGATTTAGAAACAGTAGTAAGCATTTTTGAAGACTTTTTACAAAAATATGAAAAATAAACTTAGCAAAATTAAATTAGACATGAATTCTATTAAAAAGTATCGCTCTTACCTAATTATTTTAGCAATACTAATTGGCTTACCAATTTTGAGATCAGTAATTCTTCGTCAGCCTGATGAAAGATTGACTTACACTATACACAAAAGTCAGTTATCAGAAACCGTAAAAATTACAGGTACTTATGATGCATCTTCTCAAACACAAGTTTTTTCTCCAACTAATGGCGTAATTTCTCAATTTTTTGTTTCTAACCAAGACACTGTACAAAAAGGTGATCCTCTTTTTCATGTTGAGAGCACAGCCTCTGATGAAGAGAGGGTTGCTGCCAACGCCAATTATCAGCAAGCTGTGACCGCATTGCAAACTGCCAAGCAAGCCAAAGAAACGGCTGATGCCACTATGTGGGTCAAGCAAAAAGCGCTTTTGGATAGCGAAAATAATTTAAACTTTATGAATGATCGTCTAGCAGAAAGTGGCGATAACCCAACTACTAAAGAACCATATACTCAATTAGAAATTGAAAGCATAAAGTCAGCGGTAACTACAACTCGCAAAGAATTTGAAAATACAGAAAATCAGTATAAACAGGCCGACCAAAACATTGCTTCTGCTCAAGCATTAGTTAATTCCGCCAAACTCGCATTGGATGCCACAAAAAGTAAAACCGTATACTCTCCCGCTAGCGGGAAAGTGGTCAATTTATTGAAGAGTGTTGGCGATGGTGTAGCTAGTCAAGTGGGTGGTCAACCGGTTCTATTAGTAAGCAACATAGAAACACCTTCGATCATTGCTAAGGCTAGTGAAATTGATGTGATTCGTCTTAAAGAGGGCCAAGAAGCTCAAATAATATTTGATGCAGATAAAAAAACTATTTTTAATGGGAAAGTTACAGCAATTGATACTATCGGTACTACAACTGCTGGGATAACCACCTATGACGTTCGCATTGAATTATCAGATTTTTCATCTTTGGCAATTAAACCAGGTATGACAGCTACCATTACTATTAACACTTATGAAAAAAATGATGTGGTGAGTGTGCCCAATTCAGCAATTTTGCATCAAGACAATCAAGCTTTTTTAAAAAAGGCAAATAAGCAAGAAGATTTAGTAAAAGTTGATTTGGGTTACCAAGGATTGACAAAAACAGAGATCGCTAGCGAGTTGCCAGAGGGCTTAGAAATTTTAGCTGTTACTGATTAGTTAAAAAAAACATGAATAAAACAAATGCATCATTTACTGTTGGTCGTTTTTTAGCAATCAGGGATTTAAAACGCAGCAATCCTTGGACTACACTACTGATTATTTTTGTAATGTCTTTGACCTTTTTAAACATGGTCTTGATCGGAGGACTACTGTTGGGTCTAGCTCAAGGCATGATTGGTTCATTTAAACAATATTACTCAGCAGATCTTTTTATTACTCCAAGTACTGAAAAATCAATTATTGAACAAACCCAAGATATTACTTCTGCGGTTGAAACAATTCCAAATCTAGACAGTTACACACTTAGAATAACTACCCCTGCTAAAGTTGAATATGGTCATCGTACTCGAACAGAACCAACTGATATTGTAGAAAACTCACAAGCTGTTTTGACCGGGATAAATTTTTCACAAGAGAATGAAGTGACAGATTTATCAAAAAAAGTTATTGAGGGTGAATATTTAAGTGATATAGATTTTAACTCAGTTTTGGTGGGTAAAAATTTATTTGAAAAATATTCCAATCGGCCTGATAGCAGTACAGAACAAAAACTAAAAAATGCTGAAGTGGGCTCTGTGGTCAATGTTGTAGTTGGCAACACCCAAAAAGAATTTATTATTAAAGGCATAATTGGGACTGGCAATAATACCATTGACTCAAGAGTTTTTATGGTTGATGCGGCTG
Organism: Candidatus Woesebacteria bacterium; assembly: GCA_035388465.1. Classification (GTDB taxonomy): domain Bacteria; phylum Patescibacteriota; class Microgenomatia; order UBA1400; family PJMF01; genus DAOOPX01. The sequence goes on along the minus strand of DAOOPX010000037.1, from coordinate 3,229 downwards.
CTAGAGAGATGAAAAATCAAGAGAATTTAGATGTAAATGAAATTGCCATTAAGTTGACCTCTGCTAATTTAATTGATGAATCTAGATCGTACTTACAAAGTATTTTAGAAAATAATCAAGATATCACCATCCAAACAGCTGATGAGGCGGTGCCTGGTAGTAGTGCTGATATCACTAAAACTTTTAAATTACTGGGTAATTTGGTGGGAGTAATTGCTTTGATTGTAGGGGCAATTACGATTTTTATTGTTATTTTTGTGAATGCTATCACTAGGAGAAAATACATTGGGATTCTGAAAGGAATTGGTATTTCAGCTCAAGCAATTGAAATTTCCTATGTCATCCAGTCATTATTTTATGCCTTGTCTGGAGTTTTGGTAGCCAGCTTATTTCTTATGGGATTTTTAAAACCATACCTAGATATCCATCCTTTGGTTTTACCTATTGCTGAGGGCAAATTAGCCGTTACTACAAATGACATTTTGACTAGAGGCATAATTTTAATTGTTACCTCCTTGATATCCGGATTTATCCCAGCGAGATTGGTAACTAGACAAAACACTCTCGATTCAATTTTAGGAAAATAAAATATGATTAAAGTCAAAAATTTAATAAAAATATTCCAGATGGGAGATACAGAGCTAACTGCTCTTAAAGAATTAATTTTTAGCATTCCTGAGGGTCAATTTGTGGCCATCACTGGTAAGTCAGGGTCTGGAAAAAGCACTCTTTTATATCAAATGAGCTTGCTTGACAGGCCCAACTCTGGAGAAATATCTATCGATGAGAATGATATCATTGCTCTCAAAGAAGATCAAAAGATTGTTTTTCGTCGAAATAATATTGGTTATATCTTTCAAGATTATGCACTTTTACCATCTTTAACTGCTAGCGAAAATATAGCCCTACCAATGATTATGAAAGGAATTGATCAGCAAATTGCAATGGATAGAGCCAAAGAATCTTTGAGCAAGGTTGGATTAGAAGATAAAGCAGATAATTTACCCAATCAGCTTTCTGGCGGACAGCAACAACGGGTCAGTATCGCCAGATCTATCACTCACAACCCAAAAATCTTGTTTGCTGATGAACCAACTGCTAATTTGGATACGGAGTCTTCAGAAATAATTTTAGAAATTTTTAAAAAACTCAATCAAGAAGGTCAGACTATTGTCATGGTGACTCACGAACCAGAATATGCACAAGTGGCGGACAGAATTATAGAGCTAGAAGATGGAAATATCATTGCAGATAAATTAGTGAAGAAAAATAAAAAATAGGAAGAAATTATCCTTGTAACTGCATTTGCCACACCTTACGAGGCTGTTGAACAGGAAAATGTTTAAATCAGAGAAATTTAACAAGCCCCATCAACCAATTTAGCGGTATTAGACGGGTCTATCAGAACTTTTCAGTTGTTGCGGTGTTTTTTGGACGAAGTTCGAACATTTTTTGAGCAAAACCCCGAATAAGGAAGCCAGCCCCGCCGTCGCTCGGAAACCTCGCCACCCCGCAAAAAAGTTTTCTTCACATTTTTTGATTTGCGCGCGCCGATTTTTTTCTTCTAAAAGGAAAAGAAAACTTTTGTGCGGGGTTCTGCTCTTAACGAGCAGGACGGCGGGGCTGTCCGCTTTTTGTATTCGCTCGGGCGTGGCGGAATTCCCCCCAAACCCCCCTTCCGCCACGCCCTCGCGGGGACGATTCTTTTTTTCGGCGGAATTTGAGGCTGTGCCAATTTCATTGGCGCGCCACCTTAATGTTAAGCAAAAATCATCTCTGCCGTCTGTTTTTGCGCCTCAACGATCACGGTTTCGGCTTCTTGGCGCAAATTCCTTGCTTTATTATAAATCGTTTTCACTCCTGCGACAATTTTTTCCTGCGTAGTTTTATTTGGAATTGGTATCAGCAAATTTTCAATATCTTCCGTCTGCAACCTTGGCAAAGTGTTTCCTGTCATCAATCGACTTGTTTGCTCGACAACAACGGAGCGAGTGAGAAATGAGAAAAGAAAATATGGATCGCATTTTTCTGCTTCAAAAACATGAAATTCCGTCGAGCATATTCCGTCAAAATCGGCATAAAATACTTTGTTCAAATACGGGCGCAATTTTGGAAACAAAACATCGCCTTTTTTGAAAACAAACGCGCTACTGATACTTTCTTTCGCGTTGGTTTTCATATACTCGCCCGAATTTGAAACGATATTTTCAAGCCCGACATATGGCGTGTTTTCTGGAATATCACTTACTAGTTCGCGACGGAATTTGACCGCTTCGGAAAGCGGAACAACGGAAGCGTTAGAGTTTTTAATCGCTTCAATCGCTCGCAAGCGCAAGGGATGAAAGAATATCGGATCAAGTCGTTTTTCGATCGCGTCGCTCCAAATTTGCCAAATTTGGGCGGGTTTACTTACTCTCTCTCTCTCTCTCTCTCTCGATTTCGATTCCCAACTCGCCGAGGACAAAACTATCTATTGAGGCAAGAATTGTTTTTGCCTTTTCAAGCAAGCCCTTTGCTTCTTCTCTGCTTTCAATCGCTTTCATGGCGACTTTCTTTTGTTCGGCAATACTTGGTTTAATAATTAGAATTTTGAAAAAGTCATCTAACCGCAAATTTTTAATTCCCGTTGTTTGATTTTGGATAAAATCCATATATCCAGTTTTATAAAGGGCTTGCAGATAAACAAAAATATATTCAGGCAAAAACAATTCTTGATTTACTTCCATTTTTTGCAAAAAATTGCTGAAAACAACTGGCTTGTCAAAAGGCAAGTCGTCAACTAATGCAACGCGACCGACTGGCTGAATCGGGCTACCGCCTGACTTTTCGATCAAAATATCGCCTTTTTTGAGAGCAATTTTTTCCGCCTTTGATTTTTTAATGTAGCGTTGTGCAACATCAGAAAAATCTAGGTTAAAATCATTATGAAAGTTTGTATTTCTCACAACATAGCAAAGCTCATAATCTGGATTTGGTTCAAAATCAATCGGGTCTTCGCCCCATTCTCCAGCATAAGAATTTGTTATTGCTTCTTTGAGCGTAATCTTTGCTGTTTTATTGTTCGCTATGACTTCAAGCAGTTTTTTGAAAACTGGACGATAAAAGAAAGGGTCGAAACGAGCCTGTAATTCGTCGCTCCAAACGAAAAATATTTCTGGCACGCTCGCACCGTTGTTTTTATTTTTTGAATTTTTCATATTCTTCATGGATTTTAATTAAATCATTTTGC
>DAOOPX010000036.1:0-8207 GCA_035388465.1 Candidatus Woesebacteria bacterium | reverse complement strand
AAATCATCCATGTAACGAGCATAGTCTTTTATTTGAAGAGTGTTGATGACAAATTGATCTAATTCATTGAGATAAACGTTAGCAAAGAACTGGCTGGTCAAGTTACCAATTGGCAAACCCGTGTTTGGCGGTTGTTCAAATAGTGATTTACCTTTTGGTAATAATTGTTTTAAAGACAGATCGCCTTTGTATACATAATTACAGGTGGGATCATTAAAGACGATAGCATTGGTTAAATATAAAACTTCGTCTTTCCAAAGATGTGGTTTTGGAATCAGTGAAATTTCTGCTTGAATCAAATGGTACAAAATGGTTTTGTCAATATTGGCAAAAAAGTTGCTGATATCAAATTGACCATAATATCGATTGCTTTGAACCATTTTCCAGACGCGCCTTACTCCGAAATGGTGTCCTCGTCCCTTACGACACGCATAGGTATCATCGATAAACACATGTTTTTCCCAGTGAGGCTCGATTTGGTCAACTAATAAATGATGAACAACACGGTCGGCAAATGAAGCGGCGAAAATCTCTCTAATTTTGGGATCGTTTACGATAAAACACATTGATCGTATGGGTTGATACGTACGATTTTGGAGAGATTCGAGAAGTGCGAGAATGTTTTGCTCTAAATGATACTCAAACTTGAGTCCGTTTATTGTCTGACGCTTGTGTTTTCGACACGAGTAATATGCTTTGAGTAGGTTAGAGTGGGTTATCAGCATATATCAGAAAAGAAAGTATTTATGTGGTCTTGACAGACATTTATACAGCATATATGATGTATTTATGTTAACTGCTTTTCCATCAACCATTAAAACTGTGAGTGATTTTCAGCGTCAAACTAAACCGACTTTTGATCAGATCAAAAAAAGCGCTGAGCCAGTATTGGTGATGAACCGAAACAAGGTAGTGGGGGTGTTTCTGAGTGACGCGGTGTATGCGGAATTTATCAATGCTTATCGTGAGTATAGATTAAGTAAAGAATCAGAGATTAAAATCAGAGTCAGGATGAAAAAAAAGAAGCCTTATACAAATAAGTTCTTAGATCAACTGGTGGGAATATTGGATTCCAAGTCGCCGGAGTTAACAAATTTTGCTCAACGGGTCGATGAAATTTATCAGGAAGATTAAATGGAAGTTTTAGTTGACACGAGTGCCTGGATCGCACTTTTTGATAGAAATCAGCAATATCATTCTTTAGTTTCGATAACATACAAAAGCTTAACCACTCAAGGGTCTAAATTAATAACAAGTGATTATGTAATTGATGAATTGCTAACGAATATACGCAAGTATTTTGATTGTAAGCGTACTAGGACAACTTATGAATTGCTTGAGCTAGCGGTTGCAAACAACGAATTATCCATTATTCAGACAGACAAACCACTTTTCGATCAGACTAAGATAACTTTTTTTAAGTATTTCGACCAAGGTTTATCGTTTACGGATGCAAGTATCTATGTTTTGGCCAAAAACAGAAGGATTAAGCAAATATTTACATTGGACAGTGATTTTGCACAAATCGGACTGATTACTGTTCCCACCATTAAATAAAATCAAATAAATGATATATTGTCTTGAATGAATATGATGAAAGATATAAATTCAAGCGATAAATTTTCTTTGGTTTATAAACAACTCAACGTGCAGCAACGGCTGGCGGTGGATACGACTGAGGGGCCGGTGATGGTGATCGCTGGCCCAGGCACAGGTAAAACGCAGGTGTTGACGGCGCGGATTGCCAATATATTGGTGAAAACTGATACCAATCCGCGCAACATTCTGGCACTAACATTTACCGATTCGGCGGCGAGCAATATGAAGGAGCGGCTGGCCACGATCATCGGGCCAGCCGCGTACCAAGTTTGGATCAGCACTTTTCATAAGTTTTGCAACGACTTAATTTTGCAGTATCCAGAGTTTTTTCGCATCAGTCGCGACTCAACTCCACTGAGTGAGTTGGAAAAAATCCAAATCGTTGAAAACATTATTAGTTCGCTGAATCTTGAGCACCTTCGCCCCATCAACCAGCCTTTACACTATGTCAAAGATATCATTAGGGCTATTGCTGATCTCAAGCGAGAAGGTATTGCGCCGGATTCGTTTGACCAAGCCATTACCAGTGAATTCGTGGACTTAGATCAAATTAAGAGCGTGACGGAGCAACGGAAACAAATGAAAAGACAACTTAAACTAAACGAGTTAGGCTTAGTTTATCGGCAGTATCTTAAAGAACTAACTAAGCTGAATCGTTACGATTTTGAAGACATGATTGCGTTGGTGGCTAGTGAGCTACAGTCAGATTCTGAGCTGCTAACCGAAATCCAAGAACAATTTCAGTACGTGTTAGTTGACGAGTACCAAGATACTAACTCCGCTCAAAACCAGGTAGTGCAGCGGCTGGTGTCATATTGGGGAGAACAGGCTAACTTGTTTGTCGTCGGCGATCCGCACCAAGCAATTTACCGTTTTCAAGGAGCATCGTTGGAAAACGTGTTTAGTTTCGTCCATAATTTTCCCCAGGCCAAAATCATTAAACTGAAACAAGGCTACCGTTGCCCCGGCGAGATTTATAATGCCGCGTTTGAGTTAATTAGGTTGGGTAATGATCAAGTAGAGGCAGCAACAGATTCTCCACTTACCTCTGTTCTGGCTGATTTGAATACAGAACCACTTCTTTCGAGTTATGATCCTAACGAAAAACGGAAGAATGGAAACGTTTTAAATTTAGTTAGTGCAGCGTCGGAGCCGAGCGAGCGGCTGTGGGTGGCTGAAAAAATTTCGCAATTAATTAAGTCAGGAGTAGACCCAGGGCAAATTGCGGTTCTGACCCGGACAAATCAAGAGTTGTTGAATTTGGCTGGAGTATTGGATAAGTTCCAGATTAATTATGAGCTGTCAGCGGGCGGGAGCGCGTTGGCGCTCCCGCCCATCCAACAACTTTTAACTCTGATTAAAACAATTTACGCCCTGCGTCAAGGTGAACCTACTGACCAATTGTTTGAAGTCATGGCTTATCCTTGGTCAGGTTTGTCATCGCTAGTGGTGATGAAACTGGGGCGGCAAGCTGGGTTGAAAAAAATGAGTATCATGGAGTATTTAGAAACTAAACCGAGTTCGTCTGCCAGCAACACCAGCAATCGTTATACTCTCACTCCGTTTGACCTAGAGCCAGTGCACCAATTCATTGATAAACTCTTAGTTCTTGGGCGTGAAGACTTTAACTTGACATTGCCGGAATGGTTTACTTATCTGATTAATCAGTTGGGTTTTCTCGAATGGATTCTGGCTCAAGACAACAAAGTCGAGTTGCTGATCGCTCTCAACAGTGTGTTCAGTTCAATTAAAACTATGACGGGGAGTAAGCCAAATGCGCGAGTAGCTGATTTAGTTGAATTTTTCAACTTGATTGAAAAACACGGCCTGAGCTTGTCAGTTGAAGACCTAAACGTCAAAGAAAATGCGATTAGCTTGAGTACTGTCCACAAAGCCAAGGGTAGAGAGTGGCAGTATGTGTTTATCACTGGTTTGGTCGATGGGCGCTGGGGTAACCGGCGCCGTCAAAATGGCTTAATCTTACCTAGTAGTCTACTCCAATTTTCTTTACCAACTAAAAAAGATGATAACGCTGACGAGCGACGTTTATTTTATGTTGGTTTGACTCGGACAGCCAAACAAGCTTGGCTTTGCTATCCTAGCACTCTGAGTAATAACAACTACTCCAAAGACGCGGTCATGAGTCAGTTCGTTTCCGAACTGCTTACAGCTGCCTCAGCTACTGAATCTGAAGCCAAGACAAGTTATGTCATTCATCAACACTCGGCTGAAGAGTTATTGCCCAACATTGAAACTCAACTAGTTACATTACTCTCATCGACAACAACAGATTCAAGTGAACCATTGGGTACTCATCGCTGGTCTAGCGACGAAAAAGCCTACTTGAATCACTTGGTCAAGAACTTTTCGCTCTCGGTTTCGTCACTTAATAAATACTTACGTGATCCCCAGCAGTTTTTGCTAGACGTGTTACTCCGGGTGCCGAGAGCTAAAGAGGCGTTTATGGCCTATGGTACCGCCTTCCACGCGGGTCTAGAAAAGCTTTATCGGTTGTATGCGACTGAAGGAAAACCACCGGCGCTGGCGCTGATCCAAAAAGAGTTTACCAATGCTCTAGAAAAAGAAGTATTGACTCCAGAAGAGCGCCAGCGCCGCCAGCTACAAGGTCACGAAGCGCTCAAGCAGTATTACTCTGAGATATCTGACCAACCGCCTCAGGCATTAGGTTTCGAATTGAGTTTTGGTTATGGTGAGCATCCAACCTACTTGAATGATTTACACCTAACTGGTCGCGTCGACCGGGTGGATTGGATTAACCAAGAGAAAACTCAAGTGAAAGTGATCGATTACAAAACTGGGCGTCATCAGTCAGCGCGCAAGATTTTAGGTTTGGTCAGTACCACTGATTATTCTGAGCGTGAGCTGGCTTTGCCCGAATCTCTTCGCGGAGTGTACAAACGCCAGCTATTATTTTACAAACTGTTGGCTCAGCTCTCACCTGCGTTCGAGCCCGAAGTTAGCCTAGGCGAGTTTGAGTTTGTCCAGCCTAACGAGGCGGGCAAGATTGCCCGCCACACTTTTGACCTGCCCCAGGAAGAAGTTGAAGAGTTAAAGAAATTAATCCGCGAGGTGATGACCGAGATCCGTGGACTAGCTTTCTTAAAACAATGAGTTGGATTTTTTTGATCTCATTCGAAATGAGTGTGTGTTGACAATGATGGATAAAATTAGCAGCGCCATGATTGGTGTTAGCTGATAAATAAATAGTGGGCGGGAGATGAAAAACCACGGCAACCAATAAAAAATGATCACACAAGCTAATAGAAGTTGGGCGTTGCGGGTTGGGAGTAAATATTTATTCTTTCTTGCTCTTTTCAGTTTTGGTTTGTTTATGTTTACCAATGAATAAGCCACGCCCGCAACGCCCAAGATTATTAGGACAGCACTAGGTTGAGCCACGATTTTTGTTATCTGGTCTCCGTTTTGTTGATAGTAATAAACTACCGGTACTTGCCCGATTAGCCATTGCAGGGGTTGGCTGGCATATGGGTGCTCGAACTCAGCCTGAGCTTGGTAGTTAAGCGCTTGATAGTGGAGCTCAATCAGGTCAAAAGCAGTTTTTCCCTGAATAATTGCTTGAGTGAAGCTAAATATATATACACCTAGACCCATAGAAAGAATGGCAAAGGTACTTAAAAAAAGTTGGCGAAGTTTATGACTTAATTTGATTCGAGTATTGTTATCTGTCTGGTAAAACCAGGTGAATGCTGCGAGCCCAGGTAAAATAAAGAGCGCCGACCACTTAGTTGCTAGAGCCACACCAAACGCCACCCCTGTCAAAATCAACAGTGCTGGTCGGCGCTGAACCATCCACAGCCAGTAAAGCCAAACTGTTAGTAATATAAAGACAGCCAAGAAAATGTCAGGAGAGGCAATTCGTGATTGGGCCATCAGTAGTGGCTCGATAGTGGTTAACAGTCCGGCTAAGAGCGCAATGAAACGATTTCGTGTTAATTCTAGAGCAAAAAATGAAACAAACACTGCAAGTAGTGCGCCTGCCAGTGCCGACGGCAGGCGCCAACCAAATGGAGTATCACCAAATATTTTAATGCTTGTTGCCTGCGCTAACTTAGCTAGCGGTGGGTGCAGCCACTCAACTGCGGGAGCACGATAAGTGTATTGGTTTTGTTCGTTGACTAGCGGTGGGTGCCACCACTCGTAGGCGCGCGGCTCACCGCGCGCCATCAGCCCTGCCGTAAATGCATGCATATCTTCATCAAACATGTATTGACTTGGTTGAGAAATTTCCATCAAACTCAAAACAAAAGAGAACACAACGATTCCAATAATCAACGGCAAGTAGTTGCTATTAAGGAAAGATATAACTTTATTAATCATTGCCACTCGATAGGGCCGGTTTCTGATTGAATAATATTTTGGTTAGATTTTCCTCCTACCTCAATCACAATGGTTTCTCCAGCCCGAAACACAGTCGGCCCAAGCGTTTTTAGCTCTGCTAGGCTAAGCTCTGGGTAAGCCTCACGCTCTTTATCACCGATGAAAATGTACTCAACCTGATACTCCCGTAACTTTTGCAGTGACTCTGCCGAGAGCGGTAAGTTATAGAAATTTTTCACTTCCTCAACTCTCTTCCCCGGAATGTCGTAACTGCCGCGCCATAGCCACTCGTGGACTGGCCAACCTAAGACGGTGTTAACTTTGGTAAAGGCAGAGACACGAGAGAAAGTAGTGTAGCTTTCACCCACTGCTTCTAGCACGATGGCGTTAGCAGCAACTGTTTTATTTAGCCACTCCATTGCCGCAAAGTCGTTGGGGTGTAACGTCTCTAGCCACTTGAGTCCGTCAAGTCCTTTGTATACTTTTAGGCCGTAATAATCTCGATAGCCGAAATAGGGATAACTGAGGACAGCCATAATATAAAGTGAAAGAACAATTAACGGTGAAAGCAGTTGGATGCGCTTGGTGAAGGAACTTCCGGGCTCAATTCGCTTGCTGAGCTCAATTACTTGAGCTAGGAGCCAACCGGTCACCAACTGCATCATTATAAAAGCTTGGAACGTCAACTTGAACATGGTATTGGCTCTGGGGTGACCGGGATAAATATCTTTGAAAAAGATAATCTCTGGGACAATCAACAGCACCCAAGCCAGTAGGGTTAGGGCAATTACCTGCCAATTACTTGACTCACTTGTTTTAATCAACTTGCGTAAAGCAATCGCAAAGCCCGCCATGGAGCAAGTGAGTAAACCAATCCACAGCGCCAAAAATCGCCAAATTTCTGATCTTTCTTGGACCCAGCGGACTCCTTCTGAAATTGACTCAAAGTTGAGTAGCCACGGACTAGCGAAAATTAGGGCGCTCAAAATCACCAGGACAGCGGAATAAATGAGGATTTTGAGCGCTTTCCCCTTTGTTTTAATTAATTGCAACACTCCGACGATTCCTAACAGTGGTCCATAAATCATCGTATCCCAAGTACTAGTTGAAGCAATTAAACCAATCAGTGAACCAATAATTGTTGCCAGTAGCAGCACGTGTTTTAACTCGCTAATCTTTTTTACTTGAAAATGAGTCGCAATCGCCTCCCCCCAAGCAAAAATTAGGGGAATTAGCAGCAAAACTAATACCATGCTCCAAACGTGAGCGTGGAGATCTGAAACAATAAAACTATATGAAGGAAACTCATGAATCGTGTTTGGAATAAATCTAGTTGCATCAGGATACCAGTAACCCTTAAACGTGCCATTTTTCAAAAAGAACCAGATGTGTTGAGTGTTGCCGCCCACTGTAACTAGCAGTGAGCCAACCACACCTGCCCCTACAACAGTGCGTATGTTACTCATTTTCTTTAACAACCAAGAAAGGATGCCAAAGCTTTGTTGGAGGGTTAAGCCCATGATAATACCGAGTAAAATGTTATAACTTAAAGCAATATCTTGTCGAATAACTTGACTGGCGATTGCTCCCATGAAGTGACCAAAGGTGTAGTAGTTGAAGTTAAAGCCAGCCAGCCACATATCAGGAATCGGCAAGGTGGGTGAGTTAAGATATGACACCATCAAACCAGCATCCATAAATTTTTCTAAGCCATTGATGTCAGGTTGGTATCCGCGCACAAGGCAAAGAAACAGTAAACCAAAGGCAAACAAAATCTCTTCAGTAATAATTAGTGTTTTAGCTTTGGTCCAATTATTTAACATAACAGTCTGGTTTTGCCGAAAAACTCTTGCGCTAACAAGCAACAGTCCCAAAAATAAGATCCAAACTCCAGCCGTGGTATTTATCGGTATACCAAGATGAGCCAGGATCCAAATAGGTACACTGATCATTAACCAGCCGAACACACGACCCCAAGCCCAACCCATGTCTGGAGCATGCTTGTGGAGAAGAAGATTGAGGATTGGAAGACTAAGTAGGGCCAGTGAAGAAAATAGAATCCAACTCAAAACTACATTGACTAAATCACTAAACATAATTGCCTAATAATTTTTTAAAAACTATTGAATACCATAGATTACGATCATAACGATAGCGAGAAAGCTAATTGCGGTCACTAACATGGGTTTATCATTGAACAGCACTTGGTCTGGAGACTCACCTCGGTTATTTTCATAGACTAAGTGTAA
>DAOOPX010000035.1:0-8230 GCA_035388465.1 Candidatus Woesebacteria bacterium | reverse complement strand
CCTCTGAAATATTTTATTACGCATCACATAAGCTTGTTGCCCAAGAGTAAAGAGCGAACTAAACAGCCAATAGAGAATTAAACCAGAGGGCAAACCCAATGCAATCAAACTAGTCATAACTGGCATAATGTACAACATTTGCTTCTGCATTTGAGCCATCGAGTCAGCAAAGTTGGCTGAAGCTGACTCGTCTTTCACTTTCTTCTTTTTTTCTTGATCACTTTTGTTATTTTTTTGCTTGTCTTCAGTCCAACTCATTAGCCAGGAAAGACCGAGTTGAGCCACGCCAACCGCTATTGGCAAAATAAAAAGTTTGTCTGGTTGAGAAATATCCATCCACAAAAAATTTAGATCGTATCCAGAACTACCATTACCCACTTGATTAAAAAAGTTGATTAGGGCTCGGTATAAAACTATCAATAAACCAATTTGAATCAACTGGGGGAGACAACCAGCGATGGGATTGATGTTGTGTTGTTTGTATAGCGCCAACTGCGCTTCTTGAAGAGCCTTGGGGTTTTTGGGGTACTTCTTTTGGAGTTTCTTTAATTCTGGCGCTAACTCTTTCATTTGTTGGGCTGACTCAACTGATTTTTGGGTGATAGGAATCAAAACCAACTTAATTAAAATAGTGAACACCACAATTGATAAACCAAGGTTGTTGGTAAACTGAGTCAGCCAGAGTAGAGAGTCCAAAACGAGTTGGTTTAACATACTTTAAATCTAATAGCAGCTGAGGATCCGCTTTAGGCCCCCAAGACCACCAGTAATTAATCCCTTGTTTTTAATTTGCTCAAAAGTATATTGACTACAACTTGGTTTGTGTTTACAACCACTATAAAATCCAAAGGTTGTAAAAAGCGCTGTTTTCCTAAGTGAGTTGAAAAATGACCATCCCCAATTAATTAAGTTTGGCAGCGTTTTTTTCTGACTAATCATCTCACTTTGCCTTAATTACGGCTAGTTTTGCTCTCCCTTTTGCGCGTCGTCTCTTGAGAACATTTCTACCAGAGACGCTCTCCATTCTCTTCATAAAACCATGGGTTCTAATCCGTTTTTTCTTTTTGGGGTTCCACGTTCTTTTTGTCATAGGCGGGCATTATATCATCTTAAATAAAACTTAATTAACTCGAAACGGCATAACAACATAGATAAAACCCCTGATGTTATCACTAAAAAAAACCGCCGGCTTCATGGGATCACTCATCTCTAACTTGATCGCCTGACTTGTGTTTCCCGATTCCTGAACCGCTCGAACAACGTCCAAAACATACTGGGTATTGAATGCAATCTGGTTTTCTTGACCAACTATCTCAACACCTTCTATCAGTGAGTAAAAAGACCCGAGGCTGGGAGAAGCCGCTTTCATTTCCAATTGACCCTTTTTTATCACAAACTGCGTTATCGACTGAGTTTTTTCGCTAAAAATCGCCGCCCGTTTAAGGTTTTTTTCTAGCTCTTCGGCGTCAATTGAAACAGAGAGGTTATTTGACTGAGGAATAATTTTTTGATAGGGTGGAAACTCTCCCTCAATCAAGCGAATGTAGAAATCAAATCCGGCGACGCTTGCTACCACTTGTTTGGCTTCTTTAGAGATTGAGAGTGAGATTGTTTTTACCTTTTCAGCACTAGCTGTTTTATAAAGCTCAATTAGTGCCTTGGCTGGAAAAAGAATCTCTCCGGCCTCCGCAAAAACCTCGTCAATTTCGAGCCGAGATAGTCTAAAACCGTCCGTAGCAATGGCGTAGCACGCGTTGTCAATTTGAGACAATAACACACAGGTTAAGACTGGTCTAGTTTGGTCACTAGAAGCACTACTGACAACGAATTGTGTAATTCTTTTTAAGCTCTCGGTTTTTAATAAGTGCTGCTGCTTTGGCTTGGGAGGAAAACTAGGAAACTCCCCATTATCAATTTGAAGCTCAAACTTTACACCGTTCGAACTAATGCTCAAAGAGTTTTGTTGTTTTTCTAAGGTTACTTTACCGGGATCTAGACCTGCAATTATTTGTTTAAACTCTTTGCCTAAAACCGCAATTACTCCTGGTTCTTCAACCACAGCCTTTAGAGACGATGTAACCCCAAAGTACAGATCGGTTGCAGAGATTGAGAGCGTTGTTCCTTTTGCGTTAAGTAGAACTGAACTAAGAATTGGTAGGGGAGGGTTATTAATAATTGATTTACCGACTACATCCAAAGTTTTTAACAGATCCTGCTGTTGTACTAATAATTTCATATAGAATTAGTTGTTATTGTAGTAGGTGGCTGCCTGTTTGTGGATAAGCAAACAGGCAGCCAGATCACATTCGGTGTTGATAACTCGGTGACTAAGGTATTTATATCCCGTGGGCGGACCGTGATGAGTGGTGGGAAAGAACCGCGGAAATTTCATATTTAGACTTATTCACCAAAGTTATTAACACTCGCCCCAATTCATAACTTAGGCTAATTGTTAAGCACCCCTTTGTAACAATGCGCGTACTGCAATTAGCTCTTTTTGCGAGTCCTGATTATCTAAAATTTCTTGCTGTGTTTTTCTAACGCCATGGAGAATACTAGTGTGGTCCCGGTGAGAGAACCAGCGCCCAATCTCGGTTAGAGGGAGCTCTAAATCCTTGTTCATAATATACATAATCAGGTGTCTGGGTTTAATTAGGTGTTTTACGCGGCTTTGACCACGTAACTCAAGCGGTTTTAATCCGTAGTGTCTAGCGACAATATTTATAGCTTGATTTGGGTTAATTGAGATCTTTTTCTGTTTTTTGGTCAGATGAGTTACTAACTGTGTCACTAAGTCTTGATCAATTGTCCTTTTCTTCAGCTCAACTTCTGACCGCAGTCTTGTAATAAAGCCTTCTATTTCTCGAGCTGAAAGGATTTTTTCCGCGATTATTTTTGCCAGCTCAACCGAAAGGTTGAGCTGCGCCTGTTTTGCCTTTAGTAAAAGAATGGCTGTTCTCAGTTCAAAAGTGGGCCTACCAATATCGATCATTAATCCCGCTTCAAAGCGAGATTGGAGACGTTTTTCTAATAGTGAAATTTCTGATGGCGGGCGATCAGAAGTCAAAATAATTTGTGCATTTTGTTTAATCAATGAGTTGAAGGTATGAAAAAACTCTTCCTGAACCGCGTTTTTTCCAGCGATAAATTGAATATCGTCTAGCAGTAGGACTTGTGCCGAACGGTATTTAAACTTAAAACCCGATGCTTTTTTGGTTTGAATTGCTTGAACAATACCATTGGTAAAGTCTTCTCCCGTGCAGTAAATGATGTTGGTATTTGGTTGGTTGAGTAAAATCTCATTGCCAATGGCGTGCATTAGGTGGGTTTTACCCACCCCCACCTCGCCGTAAAGAAACAGTGGGTTGTAAGCTTCTCCCGGGTTTTTGGCTACCGACGTGGCAGCAGCATAAGCCATCTCATTACTTGAGGAAACCGCAAAAGTGGTAAATGAAAACTGTGGGTTTAGGCCAATTTGATGAGCCTTCCACTGCGTTCTTTGTTGTTCTGATTCCTGAATAACACTTTCTGAAAAAAGTGAGTTATCTGAAAGTTGTTGGTCCGGCACCTGGGTGATAGGCTTCGTTACTTTGGTGGGGCGCGGGGTAGCCGCGCCAACTTGGTAAACCACCTTAACTTTTTTATCAAGTGATTGTTCTAAAGCGTTGATAATAATAGTGTTAAGGTTGCGCTCTAAGTTTGCGGCGTGAAAGGCGGTGGGGCAAGTAATCTGTACTGTCGCAACAGACTCTTCATCAGCGATTTGAGTAGCAGGATTGGTAGAGATCCAAGTATTGTAAACGGCCTCCGACAACTCATTTTTCAGCCTAACACAGGTCTGTTCCCAAACGTACTCAACTTGTTGATCTGATAACTGCATAATGTAAGAAGCACTTATACACACCTTTTCCCACATTTATCAATAAGGAAAATTGCTTGATTTACCAAGCATTAATTCTGGAGAGATGGCGGTGCTCTATTTATACTTGGGGGGTTTGGTTTTGGTCTGGGTCAAGAGCGGCGTTAATACTTGAGGTAATTGGTTGGCTAGGTGAGTCTATTGGAGTTGATGGGCTTGGTGGGTTTGGTGGGTTTGGTGAGCTGAGTGGAGCAATTTCTTGAGCTTTTGCCTCAGCCGCGTCTTTTCTCTGTTTGAGTAGCTCCTCTGGGTTAGTGGTGATCAATTGGTGTTCTTCGTCACTCGAAACAACTCTAAGGGCAACGTGATTTTGACCGGCGAAGAAAATCCCCTCTCCAATGTCTGCGGCTATCAACAGCTGTCTCTCTCCCTGTGAAAGATAAAAGGTGTTGACCAAAACCTGGATTGAAGCGGTCGACTGTTTCATTAAAAACTGGATAGAGCTATTAGAAATAATCGCTTTACCAAACTCGTTGCTTAAGAAATCTTCCACGTCTTGAGTGATGGTGGTAATACCCAAGTAGTATTTTCTCGCTCTCTTAACCATTGAGTGGATGAAGGAAGCTGAGTCAGGGTGTTTCATAAAGTACCAGGCCTCATCAATCACTAGAATCCGTTTTTTCATGGTTTTTTTAACTCTAGTCCAAATAAAATCGAGAATCACATACATGGCGATCGGCCGCATTGCCTCTTCCATTTCTTTAACCGAGAAGATGGTCAGCGAGTTGGTGATGTCGATGTTGGTGGCTTGATCAAAAATGCCGCGAAAAGAACCAACAATAAATTTTTCCAGGCGGGAGGCAATGTCGTCCGCATCTGGAGTTTCCATGCCGATTAGGGCTTTGTACACGTCTTCCATCAGTGGTGGTGGGTTGTTTTGAGTGGTGGGGTCAGGGGTGATGCCCTTAGCCTTGTAGGCAGCAACAAGCGCTCGGTCGAGTAGGGCGTCTTGGTGCGAGGTCATCTGACCGAGCATTACCCGGAGTAAACCGTGGAGAGCAATGATTTTTTGTCCGAGCTCGCTGCCGGTGGTGTCTTTGGTGATGAGAAGATCAAACGGATTAATCTTGGCGGGGGAATCAAAAGTGAAGTTGATGTACTCGCCACCGACGGCCACGCACAAGTCTTCGTACTCGTGCTCGGGATCCATCACTAATACCTCTGCGCCAAACATCAGTTGGCGCAGAATCTCCAATTTCATGGTGTAAGATTTACCAGCACCTGATTTTGCCAAAATTAACATGTTGGCATTTTCCATCTTAAACCGGTCGAAAATGACCAAGGAGTCGTTGTGTTCATTAATGCCGTAGACAATCCCGGTTTCCATTGCCAACTCAGAAGAAGTAAACGGAAAGGTGCTAGCCAGCGAAGTGGTATCCATATTTCGCAACACCATTAGTTTGTCTGTACCCATTGGTAGAGTAGTTTTAAAACCCTCTTCCATCTGGAGCGCAGCTTTTTTGGACACAATAAGTAAAGCTCCGAGTGACGACTGAACCGCCTTGGTAATTCTATCCAGCTCTTCTTTGGACGGAGAGTGGATGGTGATATAGAGACCAAACTGGAAAAACCTTTCTGACCCCTTCGCCAAATCTTCTCTGAGATATCGCGCATCTTCGAGCTTAACCTCGGTGTTGATGTTGCTGATTTTCCCAGCCCGCAAGTCTGATTGAATTTCTGCCTCCATCTCGGTGATTTTGCGCTTGAGGTTGTTGAGAATTTCTCCTGAATCGATGGGAAAAATAAACATTGAGACACTCAATTGATAAGGAAAGTTAATTAGGGGAGAGAGCCAGTTGGCTGGCACACTTCTAGGATAGCCAGCCACAAATAGGGTGCGGGTGTAGGTAGAGTTGATTTTTTGGTAAGTAAAATCTAGCTCAATAGCTTCGGGCGCTACGATGTCTTGAACCGTGACCAAGCCGCGCGAAAACTCATTTAGCTTTTCTTGCTCTTGTTGCTCTTTAGTAGGTGGAGCGGCTTCTTCTGGAGGAGCTTTCTTTTTAAGAAATGGTATTGGGAGACTGAGTTTGGAAAAATCCATAGTGTTGTTGTAGTTATTAACCAGAGCCCACTAATGAGCTCTTATACTCCTTACTGTCTGCAATTTCTTGACCCTCGGCAGCTTCGGGATTGTAGTTGACGTAAAAAAGTTTGATCATTTCTTGAGTAGAGAGCTGTCTAGAATAAAGACCGATTCGGGCAAACTGACTAACAAGATGATCTCTTTTTGGTTCAAGAATTTGGGTAGCTTTTTCAATCAGTTGGTTTTTATCTACCTCCTCAATCTTAACCTCTCCTTGCCCCGGAATGAAATTCTTGGCCACTAATATGCCCAGCTCGGTCGGTGAGGCGGAGATAGCCACATAAAATTGTTTGTCTAATACATTACGCTCTCGAATTAAATTACTGACAAAGTGGGTGTATTGACGGATGCGTTGTTGAATTTGTTTGTTAGGCGCTTGCGCCTCCTGCTCCTGCAGGAGGCGCAAGTAATTGGTTACATCTTTAGTTTTGGACTGGATAACGATCTGAATGGGGTAATTGAGGGAGTTGAGTAAGCCGGCATAAGCGTAGATCACGCCGTCTTGCTCTTCTTCTGCCAGAAGACCAAAGTTCATGGCGTCGACACTCAACACCACCGTTGCGAAGCCCGACTTAGTAATAATTAAATTATTGGTGATATCAAAAATATCTAAAAACGCTTGGGTGGTGGGTTTGACTTCGGTGGTTGGCATTTGTTACTTAGGATACTAAATTATATGTCTGGTGAAAAGGTGGGTTTTTTTATAATTGTTAGTTTTGAGCGCGAATTTCTAAGGGTGAGAGAATGCTATTGTTGATAGTGAAACCAAAGGGTTCGAATGTATAATCATCAGCCTCTACGTATACCACATACTCACCCGTTTTGAGTGGGGTAGTGATAAAAAATTGTCCTAACGCGTTGCTTTTTACCGCTCTTTCTACTTGACCACTCTGGTTTCTGATTTCAATAATTGCACCAGGAATCATCTCACTCCTTTGGTTAAGCACCATGCCCACCAAGGTATTAATTTTGGTGGGTGTTTGAGGGAAAGGGAGAGATGTGTTAAACACGCCCTCTCCAACTTCGGGTACGGGCATACTTAGAGCTTGTGGAGTGGAAATTATCTTGTCAGCAACTGAAGTTGTTTGAGGATTAAGCAAATCTTGTTGGGAGTCGAAGACTATACCGAGATCACTTGGATTGGGTGTGGAAGAATCGCGTCTGTCATCCTGATTTTTTTGAAAACTTAGGGCTTTGGTTGATGCTATTTGTACTGAACTACCCGTGGGTTTTGACCCAACCACTCGATTTTGTACAGTTTTTATTTGAGGAGTCGGTGTGGGGACGCTTTGCTCGGTGACTTCGGTACTTGTTTGAGGCAGTGGTGTTACACTGGTCTCGGTAACTGGCGCGGGCACCGGTGTGGTTCCGGGTTGTTGAAAAAAACTCAAAACATTGTTGATTTTTTGGATGTTTTCATACTCGTCTTGATCGTTTTCGGTAATTGACGCAACATACTCGCTAACGCGCCTTTTTTTAAGAGGTCCCACATCGTATTGAGTGATGTTGTCAATTTTGTCAGTGTTTTGTTTATAGCTGAAAAGATCAGGGACCTTTGGTACCTTACGCCAATAAAACTTAGTGGGTTTAAATAAAACGCTAAAGTAAGTAATAATCCAGTGATCAAGGGACCTTTCTGCGATCGGCAGAAAGGCCATACCTGCCCCAACTCCAGCAAATAGCACAATAAATGGCCACTTGATTATGGCGGGCAGGCCTGTTTTGTAAATTATGACTGCAGCCACTACTCCTCCAGCTACTTCCAAAAACTGCTTTAACGTCATGTTCCCGACAATATGAAAGCGATAACCAGTGACGTCTTGGGGAATTGGGTGATCTTTCATAAAAACCTGATTAGATTTTGATTGCTGGTGAAATTACATCTACTTCTACCACCTTTTGGTCTGCAAGGGTAGCTTTTCCCTCAAACCGATAGTAGGGCAAAGCTTGCTGGGTTTGGCTGTCAATCCGGTACTCAACTCGGGCATTTGTCAAATCTAGTTTGATGACCTGAGTAAGATCGTGGGTGCTTAAGTCGTTTTTTACCCCAATAATTGAGGCCCAGTTTTGTTGGGAAATGTTGCGAATAGTTTGATCGATGGTGAGAGTGGGGTGCTCTGAAGTTGGTTGAAAATCAATTACTTGTTGTGGATAAACAATAAACTTGCTAATTTGATACTGAGTATCGAGCATAATTACGTATGGACTTCTGGTATTTTGATCAG
>DAOOPX010000034.1:0-8302 GCA_035388465.1 Candidatus Woesebacteria bacterium | reverse complement strand
ATACCAAGTTACTACTTGGGTAAGCCCCCTCAGCCGTTGCATTTTCGCCCAGCTGATCAAGCCAGCGAGTAATCCCTCAGCGACCTGACTCCAATTTCTGGAATTGTCAGTTGGGGGTCAGCTTCCACTACAAACTTGACGGCTTTCGCCACTGCTTGTGGCGAAAGCCCACGATCTGGTTCTGGATCCACTCCTGCTTTGCGTAACAGATCAGTATTAACCAAACCAGGATGAATTTGTGTCACTGCCACACCATATTTTGCAACTTCTTCCTGCAGGGAAAGACAAAAACCACGCAAGCCCCACTTGCTGGCATTGTACACAGTCCGGTAGCGCCTTCCCACCAGACTAGCTTGAGATACTAAATGAATAATTTTTCCTGACTTAAGTTGTTTCATTCGCGGTAAGACTGCTTTAGAAAAATAAATTGCGCCGAGAAGGTTAGTTTGAATTACCTTTTCAATTTCGTACGGCTCAAGTTTGTCCAGTGAACCATCCAACAACACACCCACACTGTTGATTGCCACATCGATTTGGCCATGATGATTCATAACTTGCGCCACAGCTGAGTTCAGACTGGTAAAGTCGGTCAAATCTCCCACCACCACTTCCACTGAGTGGGTGAGACGCAAATTTTCCAATTTGTCAAAGTTGCGACCTAGGACAACAATCTTGTGATCAGTTGACAAAGACTCAACAATTGTTCGACCGATGCCACCTGTCCCGCCAGCGAGTAAGATTACTTGTTTTTTGGACATCTCTGATAAAAAAGGATACCACAAATCAATTGGGCTTGATACTCAACTCAAATATTTGTTATGCTGGATTTCTCAAATGGCGGAATTTCCTAACCAACTACCCCCACCCATTAGTTTACGTAAAACAATTGGACCATCATTTATTTTGCTTGGCTTAGCCTTAGGTAGCGGCGAACTAATCCTTTGGCCATACTTGGCGGCTACTTACGGCTTGGGGTTACTATGGGGGGCAGTTCTTGGTGTTACCTTTCAGTATGTCTTGAATACAGAGGCGATGCGTTACACGCTGGCTTGGGGAGAAAGTGTGTTTGTAGGTTTCCAAAAAATTTGGCGCTGGTTACCCGTGTGGTTTATCTTATCAACCTTCATACCCTGGTCTATTCCGGGTTTTTCTTCAGCTTCTGCTGAGATCACCCACTTATTTCTACCCTTCGTACCAGAAAAATGGCTGGCGATCAGCTTTTTGTTATTAGTCGGCTTGTTACTCTCGGCAGGTTCAACACTCTATAACACTGTTGAAAGATTTCAAAAAACTGTGGCAATTATCGGCCTACCGATTGTCTTTGGCATTGCTTTCTGGCTAATTGGGCTCAACGACTGGGGAGAGGTGGCAGCAGGATTGGTGGCCAAAGGTGATGGTTGGTGGTTTTTCCCACCCGGAGTGGCGATCGCCTCATTTTTGAGTGCCTTCGCCTATGCCGGGGCTGGCGGGAATTTGAATTTAGCTCAAAGCTTTTACATTAAAGAAAAAGGCTTTGGTATGGGCAAGTATATGGGAAAGATTAGCGCGCTTTTTTCTGGAAAAAGCGCGCACATTAATCTCACTGGTCAACATTTTGCTGATACAGCTGAAAACATGGTTCTGTGGAAAAAGTGGTGGCAGTTAGTCACCAAAGAACATTTCTTAATCTTCTGGAGTCTAGGATTACTGACAATCATTGTCCTGTCCGCCCTAGCTTTCACTACAGTGTACGGTCAGGCCGAAACCCAGGGCTTAAGCTTTTTATTTCTCCAAGCTGAAATTATTGGTCAAAATACTATTCCCATCCTCAGATCAGTTTTCTTGATTGTCGCTGGCCTAATGCTTTTCGGCACTCAGGTCGGCGTACTTGAATCTTCGTCTCGAATCATCTCAGAAAATATTTTGTTATTAAAAAAAGGCAGTGGGGCGAAACATGCTTCAAAATGGTTTTACTTGGCGCTGTGGGGACAAATTGGTTTGGGGATCATCACTTACAGCGTGGGCTTTACTGAGCCAAAATTGCTGATTACCACCTCAGCAATTCTCAATGCGGCGGCAATGATGGTGTCATTTACTTTAATATATTTCTTGAATAGAAAATATTTGCTCAAACCCTACCGGACGCCAGTTTGGCGGCAAGCCATTCTCTGGCTTGCCGCCCTATTCTTCCTTTATTTCTTGATTAAAATCATCTTGCCCAATAGCTAATCTATTTTTCTTTCTTTTTGTCTAATTTGTCCAAACCTAATCCCTTAATCCCGTAGTAAACTACCGCGGCGATAATTGCGAAATCCAGTAGCACAGCCAAAAATCTTCCATAATGCAACTCAATTGGACCTAACTTGAAATAAAGCGAAGCCAAATCACCTGTGACACCAAGCACCACGCCCACAATTGGATTAATAATATCGGTAACTAATGAGCTAACCACTTTAGCCACTGCTCCACCCAAAATAAAACCGGCTGCCAAACCAACCACTCCCTGTTCACGAATAAACTCAAGAAAGCCTTTCATGTTCACTTACCTTTCGTCTGTCTTGATACTAGCAATAGTTTACCACGGTGTTTGTCACACCGAGTCCCGATTTTATCAGGATCGAAGTGAGGCAACGTCTTACAAAATCTTGCTTGATCGCTCCTCAGTTTTCGGCAATATATAAATATCCTGCTTGAACTCACTTTCGCCCACCAATTGCGCCTCTCCCTTAACAATTCTCTCCAGTGGGATGCAAGCTGGGCAACCACGCTCGCCATTTGGACACTTGAAGTTGTTAAGTTTGCGCATCAGGCGCATCCGTTTACCAATGGCAATCAACTCTGTTTGAGCTTGAGCAACATCTGGCAAAGGTTGGCCCACTGGTTCATTATCTCTGTCCAGATACCAATAGCTGATTTTGTTCACCGGTCGATTCTGGGTATGAGTGACTAGCAAATAATAAATTGGCAGCTGGAGCGAACTGGCGTCCTCTTGACCTCGTGAAGTTTTGAAATCAATGATGTGAACCGCATCTGCATCCTCCAAGTACTCGAGCCAATCAATTTTGCCACACAGAATCAACTCGTCAGCTTCTGACAACCAGAATTGGGGCAGCTCTTGATCAATCTTGACGGCGCGCTGGCTAATGGGACCAGGGTGATCCATTACCCGCTTGAGCATCTCTCTGCCGCGTGCTTTGTATCGCTCTTCCTCCTCTGGAGAACTAAAGCCACCCTTTACCCCAGTCACCTTTTTCCATTCTTGCTCGAACTTTTCCACCAAGGAAACCTTTAATCGTTCAGCGACTGGCATTTGGGAAAGCCGCTCAATTACAGTATGGACGATCTGCCCCAAAGCTAGGGGCGGATTCATCAGCTGGATCTTGTGATTAGTCTTGGGATCTTTATAAACGTTGTTCAGATAGTAGGCGCGCGGACAACGCAAAAAATCTTTGATTGTGGAGTGTGAGAGCCAGGTGGCTGAGTATTTATCCGGCATATTGAGCGCAATTTTAATTAATTAACCTTACATTTAGCTTAACTCTGATTTTAATAGGTCTTTACCTGTCATGCCTGATGACGGGCTGACGCCAACCAATCCCAGTAACGTCGGGGCGACGTCGGCGAGTACACCTTCTGGAAGAAGCGTGGGCTGACCTCGGAAATTCTGGCTAACGACGATAAACGGCACCGGATGAGTGGAGTGCTTGGTATCTACCTCACCGGTCTCTTTGTTAATCATTTCCTCGATGTTGCCATGGTCGGCGGTAATCAGCAGATTACCGCCGGCTCGGAGAATTACCTGTTCTAACTCACCCACAATTTTGTCCACAGTTTCACAAGCAATAATTCCGGCTTGGAGATCACCAGTGTGACCTACCATGTCGCCGTTACAGATATTAGCAATAATCACGTCATATTTCTGTGCTTCAAGAACTTCGATCAGGTGCGCGCCGATCTCCGGCGCGCTCATTTCTGGAGCTTCGACGTAAGACTTTACTCCTTTTGAAGGAAAAATTTTATTTTCTTGATCCGGATAATTGTTTTCAACCTGGCCATTAATGTAGTAGGTCACCATTTTTTGTTTCTCGTTCTCGGTTAGTCGCAGCTGGGTCAACCCAGCTTGCGCCAGTACCCAACCCAAGTTGTCAGTAATTTCCAACTTATCAAATGCTACTTGTACATCCAAACTTGGATCATAATTGGTCATAGTCACAAAACATAAGTCTTCAACTTGTTGGCGAGGGAAGTGAGGAAAGTCTGGTTGGGCAAATGCTTGCGCCAATTCTTTGGGTCGATCAACTCGGAAGTTGAAAGAAACTACGGCGTCATGATGTCCAACTGGGTGAGCCTGACCAGCTGAATCCAAAACTACTATCGGCTCAAGGAATTCATCAGTAATTTTTGCTGTGTACTGTTTTTGGACAGAGTCTAACCAATTCGATGATTTTTCACCATCCGCCGCCGTGATCAATCGATAAGCTTTTTCAATCCTGGGCCAAAGCTGATCCCGATCCATGCCATAAAGTCTACCAATCAGACTCGCAAGCTGACCCACACCAATTTTTTGACAATACTCCAACACTTCGACAACGGCGTTCACACCATCGGTGGGAGGAGTATCCCTGCCATCCGTAAAACCGTGAATATAAACATTCTTAATCCCGTTGGCCTTGGCTAAATCAAGCAGACCATAGAGGTGCTTCAAACTAGAGTGAACAAAGCCTCGGCTGAGTAAACCGATGAGGTGTAAATTACTCTGGTTCTTTTTGACATGTTTAATTGCTTTAAGAAAGGCAGGGTTACTAAAAAAACTACCATCATCAATGGCTTTATCCACTCGTTTCAAACTTTGATAAACCACTCGACCAGCTCCAAGGTTTAGGTGGCCAGTTTCTGAATTACCATCAACACCAGGATTTAATCCCACACTTTCGCCACTGGCACCAAGCTGGGTATGCGGATACTCTTGCCACAGTCTATCCATATTGGGAGTATTGGCTAATTTAATTGCATTACCGGGATAATCATCACCAATCCCCCAGCCGTCAAGAACTAACAATACTGTCGGTTTTTTTGTGAGATGAGTTTGCATATTCGCCTCTTTTTATTCAATTAAAGATCTCGGATTTTTGCTACTCCCGCGTCCCAAGCAGACGTCGCTTCGGCTTGGGACGCGGGTGAAGACACATCATACCAAATACCTTGAAAGATAAAGGCATTCAACTGTCCCTTTTTTGCCAACAAGGGAAAGATCTCCGTTTCAAGAAAAACTTTTTTCCGTGGCTTGATCAGATTTAAAATTTTGGGCTCCAGTACATAAAGCCCAGTGTTGACAATACTAATACCCTGATTGTCACCAGTGCTTAGGAACTGCTTGATTTGATTACCTTGGAGGAACACTCTGCCAAACGCTCGTTCACTCATGCGGGGCTTGACTGCGATTGTGGCCATTCCAGCTTCACGTTGATGAAACTCAATAAACTCTCCTAGATTAATGTTCGTCAACACATCACCATGCAAGACTAAAAACGGAGCAGCTAACAAGTGTTTGGCAATCGCTTTGAGCGCGCCCGCGGTCCCCAACGGCTCAGGTTCCAAATGAAAACTGATGTTTACTCCAAAAACTTGACCGTCACCAAAGCGGGCGCGCAACTCAGTAACTAAATCTGGACTGGCACAGATATGCAACTGAGTAATGCCATGGCGCTTGAGCTGCTCCAGCATGATACTCAGCAAATATTTGTCCCCAATTGGCTTGAGCGGAGCTTTCTGTCGATTTGACTTACCACCCGCCAAAATTACTGCGGTGTTAACTACTGGGTCGAGCGCTTGATTGATCAAGCGCTCGACCGCGTGTGACCGATTCCGCACGTTGACACCATCAATCAGGTGATCAATTCTAGTAATTGTTTCGCTGGGAAGGGTGATCGTCAAACGAGTTCTCTGCCGCATCTCAATTGTTCATACTTTTTCATACAAATCTAAATTAATCATATCAAAAAAGCGCTTGCTTCACCATTGAAATAACGCTATAAATATAAAAAGGATGATTCTCAAAAGACCAGATAATTTTATCTTGCTAATGACAGTCAGTTACATTGTGGCGATGAGTTTCTTGATAATCCTGCTAGTTTGTATGCGAGCTCACCTCATCCCAATTAACTAGACTAAACTTTTTCTTGACTAGATTCTGTTTGTGTCGGATCCGAATTTTCATTTTTTTTAACCGATTGTAAAATCAATTTGTCTAAAGTAAAAGGCGAGAACACCGCGATTATCTCAAATGTAAAGATTGAGAGTTCAAAAGCAGAGGGAATATGGTTAGTAATTAGATAGGCTCCAAGCCCAACTAAGATCGCAGTTTGGAACGTTTCCTTAAACATCTGTTTACGCGCCTCAAAAATTACTCTTCCAGGAATTTTTTCAGCTACTGCCAGCTCAGTTTTGTGCTTAATCCGACGATAACCAAACCAAAGAATCAAACCAAAAGTTGTAAGGGCAGTAACTGCATTCAGGGTACGATTGGGAATACTGACATCACCCGTAAATACTTGGAGCGCCACACCAGTGGGAAAGTTATTCATTACTAACACGGCAATTAGTAAACTGAGGAAGATATAACCCAAACCATACTTGCCTGCAAGTGGCATTGAGTATTCTGGCGCCACCGAGCCTTCACTTTCAGGCTGGTGGCGCTTGCGCGCGCTTCTCACTACCCAAACCACCACTTGGAAAATTAACAACACTAACCAAACTATCAGAATCCACTGCCAACCAAACTGGCGCGTTTCGGTCACCGCCAAGTAGGGAATTTTGAAAAATACTGCTCTGATGGGGTAATCTGGATACGGCACAAAATTATATAACAATTGAGGATTGAGCATTTTCGAGTAAAAATCAGTCAAAAACAACCGCCCAATCGTCATAAAACTCAGGAGTTGTATTGTAAAATCAACTACATAAAACAAAAAGGTTTTATTACCCAGGTGAAAATCGCGCTTCAACTGTTTTTGACTAAGTTGAGGGTCGTCATGCGCTTGAATTATTTCTTGAAACTCTTTGACGTTGTTAGAACTCCGAACCCGAAAAACTCGCAGGGGGATCATGATCAAAGTTTGAAACGCGCCAAGTAAAATCACCGATACCCACATGTGTTTGGTCAAAGCATAGAAACTAAACAGGGCGCTGGCATAAAAACGCGTCATTTTGCCTGATAAAAAAAGATAAACAAGAAATAACAAAACGATCACTGCCAAGATACTGGCCCACGAAAAATCCTTGCCAAAAAACTCACTTAACCGATTGTCGCGAGTAATCCGAAATCCAGACTTTTTTTCCATGAAGATTCATTTTACACCAAAGTACAGCGTTTAACTTCGGGAACGAATCGTTTGCTGATATTTAAACAACTTGATATCCAGTTTGGTTGATGCACTCGGTTAGCTCTTTGGGTTGGATTTGATTCGGATCGTAGTAAACTTTGGTAATTCCCTTAGCATAACTGGTACTTGCCTCGATTACACCAGGTAAGTCTTCCAAGCTGCTGTCAATGTTTAGGCTGCAGCTAGGGCAGTGCATACCACTAATTTTGAACTCAGCCAACAAGGTACCTTTTGGTAAGCTTTTCGAGCTTTGGAGAGAATTGACAATGTTACGTAATTGATTAAGCATAATTTCTTTCTACTGACTATTTCTACTCAACTTGCAAAATTCCCGTGTACATACCCATAGAACAAGTAAAAGTGAACTGCCCTTTTTGTGTCGGGGTAAAATTAAATACTTGCCGATCATTAGGACCAAGCATGGTATCGATCCCAAACTCAGGGAAAACAAAAGCCAAAGCGCACGAATAAGTGTCCTGACTAATCAAGGTTAGTTCAACCGGGATGTCTTTTTTCACTTTAATTAAGCGGGGCGCGTAACCGGAATTGTTGACTTTGATCGTGACGGGTTGCAGATTTGGATCAACGTCACCGTTACGCGCCCACTCAATTTCACCCGTATTTGCCTGATTAGTTTTAGGTGAAAACCAAGAACTAAGTTTGTTCAACGTAAAGGGAGCATCAAGCACCACGGCCACTCCATGAAGATAGTAAAGCGACATTAGAATTAACACTACTGCGGCGAGACGATTGAGCATTGATTTTCCTCTAGAAGTCAGCTCTTTTGCTCCGAGTCCAAACAGGACGAATAAGGGAAAAGTGCCCAGAGTAAAGGCAAACATGATCATTGCTCCTTGAGCAAAATTTCCTGAACCGATGGCTACTAGCTCCATCGCCTGAGTCACGCCGCAAGGGACAAACAGGGTCAGCAAACCCAAAAG
>DAOOPX010000033.1:0-8730 GCA_035388465.1 Candidatus Woesebacteria bacterium | reverse complement strand
CAACCCAGGCTCAGTCAAGAAGCTTTGGTGAACCGTACCCACGAGTGGGTTTGGCGGATAGCATGGCGAACCACGCCATCATCGGCCCTTTGCTTCAAGACGCCCCATTTGCTCGAGGTTGGTACATGAGTTCGTTTACCCATGATAATGGCGTAAACGATCAAATTATCAAATATTATGAAAACGCAGTTTCTGAAGTAATTAAGGGAGGTACACCGCAGACAGCATTAGAAAAACTCCAAACCGGAATTATTCAAGTAATGACGCAGTATGGTGTGCCACGACCACTGTAACAAATTACTTAAATCAAGTATTTTTTTTGCCAAACTTGAACTATCTTTCGCCACTTGAAATAGATACGTTTTTTGGTGTTAATCGGATGAAAAAAAGCTTGATGTGTTTCAACCAGCTCGTTGGTGCGGTGGCTGGACATGTATATATATTGTATAAAGTAAACGATTTTTTCTAGGACACTCATTAAGTAAAAGTAAACAAAGCCTTGTTTGTGAGATTGTTGATAACCTGGTTGATTTTCGGGTTCGATTAAATAAGTTCTATTGAGTTGAGCTTGGGGTAGATACTGTTTGACCCATAAATTAGCTTGCCAAAAATCGTCAAGTAATTGAGCTGATCCGAGCAGCCAGGCTGCTTGGATCAGCTCAAAGGCGGTGTACAGCGAGCGCTTGCTGGTTGGGATTTCGAGCTGGCTGGTGCTTAACCAAAGGTTGAAGCACCAGCCAGGTTGGAGTGGTTGGCCTCGTGGCTTGCGTTTGTTAATCGCGAGTGAGTAAAGATTGAGAATAAGGCGAGTCAGCCACATGCGATTGGAAGCGGTAATGATCATAAAATCCAAATCGTCATTATTTTTGGCATTGTTAACCGCCACCGATCCGGTTACTGCCGCTCCAACTGCCCAGGGAATTTTTTGAATCAGTTTAGCTAAATTTCTTGCCTCCGACCAATACTTGTTGGTTTCGCCTTTACGTTCGTGAGTTTGGGCGATTAGGTGTTTGTAACCCCGGAGTGTCAAAAGATCTTTGTGTTTAATGACAATATTATTTAAAACTAAAACATTTAAAACGCGATTGAGTGTAGTGGGAGTAGTTTTGACATCAATTAATCTTTGATAAAGAGAGTCTTCGGTCAGTGCTTGGCCAAATTGGGCAGAGTAGGTGAGCGTTAGAATAATACTATTTTCCAGCTTCATTGTTATACTATTATATATATGTTTAAAACAATCCTGGTCACCGGCGTATTTGACATTCTACATCGTGAACACATTCGGTTGTTGAATGAGGCGAAAAAAATTGGTGATATCTTGATTGTGGGTGTGGAGTCAGATGTTCGCGTCAAGAAAATTAAAGGTTTAGATCGACCGATCAACAATCAAGCACAAAGAGTGGAAAATTTGCGAAAAGTTGGGCTTGCTGACGATATTTTTGTTTTGCCCGAAAAGTTTTCTACTCCAGAAGATCACCGACTCTTGTTACAAATGGTTAGGCCAGACATTCTGGCGGTTTCGGCACACACGGCGTTTCTAGAAGAAAAACGAAAGTTAATGGCTGAGATCGGTGGGGAAGTGCGAGTTGTTCTTCCTCACAATCCCAACGTTTCGACAACTAAAGAGTTAATAAAACTAAAAAATAATACTGAGTTACATCAATCAAATAAACAAGTTACAGAATAGTTAAGTTGTGCTGTGTTAGACTAGCTTGCCACCACGCCTAACTTTGAAAATATTTATGGCAAAACTGAGTGCTACCACCAAAACTAGCTTTATTTGCCAACAATGTGGTTGGAGCGGGCCAAGGTGGCAGGGTCAGTGCGGCGGCTGTGGGGCGTGGAATACTTTGGTTGAAGAAACCCAATCTCCAGTGTCCGCCCAAAGAGCAACTTCTGCTCAGTCAATTAAGTTGGCACAAATTAACCCGCTGCAAAATCAACAGAATCGGATATCTACTCAAATTGGTGAGTTAGATAGGGTACTGGGTGGTGAAAAAGTTTTTGGCATATTGCCGGGAGCAGTGATGCTTGTGGGCGGAAGTCCCGGTGTGGGTAAATCCACGTTAATGACGCAAGTGGTGTTGAACCTATTGACGCACCCAAACTACAAGAATGCAGCAGCTAATAAAATTTTATATGTGGCTGGTGAAGAAAGCCCCGAGCAAATAAGCCTAAGAATCAAAAGAATCAATAGTATTGAACAATATAATATTAAACCAGGCAAATCTGAGTTTAGTCAAGTAGGCTGGGCAGAAAACTTGATTTTTCTGCCCAGCCACGACATTGAACAAATTATTAGCTCAATAATTAAGTTTAAGCCCAATCTCGTCGTAATTGATAGTATTCAAACAATCACCACTGCTGAGCTGAGTGGTGGGGCGGGGTCGATCGGGCAGGTTCGAGAGTGTGCCGATCGGCTGACCAATGTCGCCAAGCAGTACAATATTCCTCTGTTCCTAATCGGTCACATTACTAAGGATGGCAAGCTGGCTGGACCGATGGTGCTTGAGCACATTGTTGATGTGGTACTGGAAATGACCGGCGAGTCTCAGAGCCAATTACGACTGATCCGAACTAAAAAAAACCGTTTTGGGTCAACTGATGAGGTCGGTGTTTTGCAGATGACCGAAAAAGGTTTGATCGAGATCAAAGATCCGAGTCTGTTCTTTTTGGATGGCGCCGATCACGCCGCGATCGGCGCCGCAGGGAGTTGTGTGGTAGAGGGGAGTAGACCGCTGTTGGTGGAAGTGCAGGCGCTGGTGGTGAGCTCCAAACTAGCAGTGCCCCGGCGAATTGCCCGAGGGGTTTCGAACACCAAGCTCCAGTTGATTTGTGCTGTGTTAGAGAAACACTGTCGGTTGCCACTGGGTGGGTACGATGTTTACTGCAGCTTGGCCGGTGGATTAAGTTCAGCTGATCCGGGATTAGACTTGGCAATTGCTGGAGCAATTGCCAGCTCATACTTCAATCGCGCTCTCAAACCCAAGCTGCAGCTGGTAGGCGAGATTAGCTTATTGGGGGAAGTTCGCCCCGCTGGTTTGATGCAAAAGAGAATCAAGGAAGCTCAACGCTTGAAATTAGAACCAATATTTAAAAAAGAAGTTTTTCGCCACTCTTTGGTAGCTGTTTTAAATCAACTTGGTCTAAGCAAGACGAGTAAGTAAACCGAGTTTTCCCTAGTTATTCACAGCGAGAGATTAATTACTTTATTTGTGTAAAAATGGTTGTTTTTCCCCAAGTTGTTGTATTTTAAATTCTTTATAGGTTATGTCCTTTTTGCTTTTCGTTTTATTATAGGGTTGACAAGCGCCAAAAATCAGTTATAACTAATACTGCTACCCAGAATAACTTAAAAACCACCCCTCTCTATTGTGCCGAGAGGGGTGGTTTGTTTGTATAGCGGCGTTATATAAATAAGCTCTACTTATTACTCGGATCACTTGGATAAATTACTTGGATAAAACAAAAAAAGCATCATTACCGCTGGCTACCCACGAATAACAATGCTTTTTTTTGATAGAGCCTGTCCCGCGTTGTGCCTGAGACAAACTCACTGTGGTGTAAGATATCAATAAAAAGCGACATTGTAAACTGGATTTAAGTATATCAATTTAAAACAAAATGCTGTACAATAGCTGCCACTGCAGTGTCTGGTCGGGGTTCGGTGGTTGGGCAGGCAACCGAACCCCTACCAGACATTCTTTCTTTTTATTTCAAGATACATATCATGGTGTTCGATTATTATCCTATAATTTGATTTATATCGATCAAATTAGTATAATAACTACGTTAGTATAGCTGTTTACATCATGTCAAGTAACTGGCACGAGACCCTTAATCAACATTTTTCAGCTACCCAAGAGTTACTCTTGGGTGTGTCGTTGTGGCAGAAAAAAAACGTCAGCAATCTTCGCCATGGTTTGGAAAAAGCGAGAGGGCGTAAAAACCGCTTGTTCCTCAAGCTATCTTTGACACTTATTGCCTTTTTAGGAATAGCCGGCGCGCTAGTGTTAGTATTGCCGAATTTGTACTACTCAGTTGTTCCTGCCGACACAATTGAGATAAAACCAGAGGTAATAGGCTCTCCAATTGGGGGAGCATTTCAAGCTAATCTGCAAACCAAGGTTGAAACTCAAGTTTTGCCCGACCAAGACGAAACCCTCCCAGAAGGAGATTGGGTAATAATTCCAGAAATAGGGGTAAAAACCAATTTTTCAGCCAGTGAGAATGCAGACGAGGCGCTCAAGAATGGTGTGTGGTTATCTCCAGAGTATGGCAAACCCGGAGATGCGGGTTTGCCAATCATCTTGGCTGCCCACCGCTTTGGTTGGAGCTCTTGGTGGCAGTCAGATTACGGCAAACTCAACTCATTTTATTATCTCCCAGACACCAAACCAGGCACCATAGTTGAGCTAATTTCTGACAAGCGCAAGTGGCAGTATGAAATTTTTGCTGGTGAAGAGGGGGAAGAGATTACTCGATACGATGCAGATCTAATTTTATACACCTGCAAGCACCTGAGCTCGCCAATCAGACATATTCGCTATGCCAGGCTAATTGAAGCGCCGGTTTCACAGATCTAACTTGAGAGTTGTCCCAGATCGAGCTTCATCGTTGAGTAGTTTTTCTGCGATGCGATCTACCACTTCTTTCGTCAAGACACGTTCAAGATGTCTAGCGCCAAACTGGGGGTTATAAGCAGACTGAACAATTTTTTCCATTAGGTTGGGCGAGATTTTGAGACGAAGCTTGTGCTCAACAAAAATTTGTTCCTCAATTTTTTTCAGTTTTCTCTGGACAATTTCAGTGATCTCTGCTGGCGTCAGTGGTGAAAAGAGAACAATGCCGTCGAAGCGGTTGAGAAATTCAGGAGTAAATATTTTTTCTGACACCAAATGGTCAATCATGGTTTGCATACTAATTTCTGAAGTTTGATTATCGCCACTACTTGAGTAAAACAGCTGGCTGCCGGCATTTGAGGTAGCAATCACAAAACTGTGACGAAACGAGATGCGTTGGTCTCGAGCATCTTTGAGATAACCCTCGTCCAAGACAGTCAACAGGGCGTTAAGAATTTGGGGATGGGCCTTTTCTAACTCGTCAAGTAAGACGGTAGTGTAGGGCTGTTGGCGGACTGCTTCAGTCAGCAGTCCGCCAGCAGCATGAGATCCTGAACTTTGCGGTGAACCAATTAAGTTAGAGAGCGAGTCGGCGTTTCCGTACTCACCCATGTCTACTCTGATCATTTTCTCTGGTGAGCCAAAGTAGATTTCTGCCAGAGCTTTCACAGTTTCAGTTTTTCCCACGCCCGTAGGTCCAAGAAATAGAAAGGCACCTTTGGTTTTTTCCCGAGTTTCAAGGCGTAAGTTGGCACGTTTGACGGCAGCAGTAAGGGCATCGAGCGCGTCACTTTGACCGACAACTCGAAGGCTCAATAACCGGCGTAAGTCGAGCAGCTTGGTTTTTTCTTCGTCGTTCATTTCTCCCAGGGGAATTCCGGTTTTTTTGGTTAGAATTTCGCCAACAGCTCTTTTTGTGACCGGCAGTGAACCGGTATCGGCCAGGCAAGTCTCAAGCAAGTTAATGGATTTTTCTGGATTAGGTACGTGCTCGAGAAAAAGAGCGGATTTTTTGATTAATTCTTTGATCGCGGGCAGGGTGATTTGTGTAGCATCTCCCTCAATTCCGGTGACAATCTCTTGGAGAATGTCTAGTGTTTCTTGATTGTTGGTGGGATTCATGTGGACGACTTCGAATCTGGTCATGACGGTGGGATTGGCGGTGATGTGCTGACGGAAGTTGTCATAGGTACTGAGAGCCACCAGCTTCAATTTGTAACTGCGATTAACCTTGGCGAAAACGTGAGAAAAATCTGCTAGACCAGTGGGCGAGACGTATTGATGCAGGTTGTCTATCACAATAATAATATTGCCGGCCGAGCTGGCCTCGGCAAAAATTTTATTCAAAACCAATGCCTGAGTTGCTGGGTCTGTGGTGATGCCCAAAATTTGATTGAGATCAAGTAACATGACGCGATGGTCAACCAGAGCAGGAAATGTATTTTTTTGAGCGATGTGCTTTGCCAGTGACACGCACAGTGAGAGTTTACCAATTCCAGGTTGACCAACTAATAAAATTCCGGCATTGGTTGATCTGGTGAAAGTATCTGCCAGTTTACGCAACAACTGGGGGCGGGCATTGAGACTGACCGCCGATCTTTCTGCATCATGATTAAGGTTGCGCGAGAATCGGTCAAGATTGGGGGTGTAACCGTAACCCCAATCTGCGCCAATTGGTCTGATCTGTTGACCAATTGATCCAGACCAAAAAGCTCTCTCAGAGAGTTTTTCTTGATAAATTTGCCAGTGCCAAACCGCTACCTCCTCTAGCAAGGACCAGGGTAGGGAGCGACCCATTTCTCTTTCACGCAGTTTTGGATCTGAGATCAGACTAACTAGGCCAGCCAGTGGTACCTTGGATAAGCTGGAAAGGCGACTTATTGACATACTGGTCACGTATGAATTAAGCACATGCCAAAAAAGCTTGATTTCGCTCTCAGACAGTTCAGCTCGGACAAAGACTTTTTGAACTTCTTGATCTTTTTCCCAGTTGCTCAATTCTTGAGAGTCGAGGGGTTTATCAAGAGACTTTTTGTTGAGATTTTGAATCAAATCGAGAACGAGTAGGATTGGCCAGCCAAGGATAAGCACGGCGGCCCACCAAACCATATTGAGCAGCAGTAACAGTAAGCAGAAAAAGATGATGTGAATTCTCACCACGAAGCCGATCATGCGACTGACGAAGTTAAAGCTCCAGGCATTTGAGCGCGTCACCCCGTTCTGGGGTGACGCAACCATGTACAACCTTTTCCAGTGACTAAACAATTGTTTGGAGTGTCTTTTCAGCCCAAAGTACCTGATCAAAAACACCCTCAGTTGTTTCTCCAGGGTGATAATTTTTTCGATACTACTCACAGTACTGCCAATTATACTTGATTTTATTGCTCATTTATCAATTAGTTCTTGGATTTTCTCCAAAACACAACAACCTATATTTTTGTCTGAGATGGAGCGTTTGCTTAGTTTTGTTAAAACGTAAAAATATTGACATCAAGGTTACTGATAGAAATATCGCAATTCTTGACCCCCGTTGGGATTATTATCATATCTAACACGACTAATCTGATACTTGACTACCATAAAAACGGTACTAAAATAGTAAAGTATGATAAAAAGAACAATTCTACCTTCTCTCATTACTCATCTCAAAGAAAAAGAAATTACCCTGATCACAGGTCCCAGGCAAGTGGGTAAAACATATCTGATGCGGCTTATACAAAAAAATGTGCAGTCCTTGGGGAAACCAACTCTTTTTCTCAATTTAGACATCAATAATGATCGACAGTTTTTCGCATCCCAAGAAAGCCTGTTGGCCAGAGTTAAATTAGAAATGGGTGAAAACCACGGATTTGTGTTTATTGATGAAATTCAAAGAAAGCTAGATGCAGGATTTTTTTTAAAAGGTTTATATGACATGGATTTGCCCTACAAGTTCATCGTTTCTGGATCTGGAAGTTTGGAGCTTAAAGAAAAAATTCATGAATCACTGGCAGGAAGAAAAAAGATTTTTACTGTTGATCCAGTATCTTTTTATGAATTTGTAAATTATCGAACAGAATATAAGTATGAAAAAAGACTGACGGACTTCTTTTCAGTTGAAAGTTTGGTTTCAAAGCAGTTGTTAGAAGAGTATTTAGCCTTTGGTGGCTATCCTCGAGTAGTTTTAGCTCAAACATTGGCAAGAAAATTCGACGAAATCAAAGATATTTATGAGAGCTATGTAGAAAAAGATATCACGGGTTTATTAAATGTCGAAAAACCCCAAGCATTTACCGATCTGTTGAAAGTCATTGCCTCGCAAATAGGTTGTTTGGTCAACGTTTCTGAAATCGCCTCGACAGTTGGAATTTCGGTGAAAACAGTTAATTCGTACTTGTGGTATCTAGAAAAAACCTACATCTTGCATAAAGTCACTCCCTTTTATCAAAATTTGAGAAAGGAAATCACAAAAGCGCCAGTTTATTACTTTTTTGATCAAGGACTCAGAAACTACCTGCTTGGTTTGTTTGCTTTACCAAGTATCCCTACAGCTCTGAGTGGTCACTTGTTTGAAAATGTGGTTTTCAATATGTTGAGACAAACTGTTTCGCCGCCAACAACAATACATTTTTGGCGAACAAGAGATAGCGCCGAAGTTGATTTTGTGTTACGAACTGGTTTATCTGTAACCCCTGTCGAAGTAAAATATAAAACATTAGTAATACCGGAAGTCTCAAGAGCTTATAGAAATTTCATTAATCTTTATAAACCAGAAAAAGCTTACTATGTTCACCTGGGTGGAGATATTAAAGGAAAAGTGAGCGATACAGAGGTTAATCACATACCTTACTATTTAGTGTCTCAAGCATTAACTTGAACGACTTCTCAAACAAATCCTAATCAGCTCAAAAAACCTAACAGATAGAGCGGCCTGATATTGGCAGAACTAAACAAAATGTCATCTTTCATGACAAAGGCGCGTTTGTGATTCTTCACTTGGGATTTAGATTTCCGTAGTCCGCCCACCTCCAGTGTGTAACCATTAGTAATGATGTCACCCGTCTTGGAGTACTGTACGGCAAGCCCCGCATCTTCAAGACTGCTAATAGCGAATAACTCTCTGACGCTA
>DAOOPX010000032.1:0-8738 GCA_035388465.1 Candidatus Woesebacteria bacterium | reverse complement strand
TACGACTTACATCGCCGATTATAACCACAAACGAGCAAAGCGTCAATTGCAGTTGCTACTTTTGCTGCAAAGAATTTATTACTCTTTGGCAGTCTCACTTGGCTTAATGGCCTGCCAAATTTCTTTTTTGAGCTGTTCAACTAGGGTGGGATTTTCGCTCAGGTAAGTTTTGACTGCTTCTCTGCCCTGGGCTAGGGTTGAGTCTTGATACTTGAAAAAACTGCCTGATTTGACAATTACCCCAGTTTGCACTCCTAAATCAACGACATCGCCCAAAATCGAGATACCATTATCATCCATATCGAACTCAGCCATTTGAAAGGGTGGAGCGACTTTATTTTTCTTGACTTTGACGCGGTGGCGAGTGCCGATGACTTTCTCACCTTCCTGAATATTGGCAATTTTGCGCACATCTAGGCGAAGTGAAGCGTAGAACTTCAAGGCGTTGCCACCCGTGGTGGTTTCTGGATTACCAAACATCACCCCAATTTTCATCCGGATTTGATTGGTGAAAATTACCAAAGTCTTGGTTTTATTGATGGTGGCGGCCAGCTTGCGCATCGCTTGTGACATCAGGCGGGCTTGTTTGCCGACCTGACTGTCGCCCATCTCGCCCTCGATCTCAGATTTTGGTACTAAGGCCGCCACTGAGTCAATTACCACGATATCCACTCCGCCAGAGCGAATTAAAGTTTCAGCAATTTCCAGGGCTTGCTCTCCATAATCAGGCTGTGAGATTAACAGCGCATCGAGATTCACGCCAATATTCTGAGCGCGTAGCGGATCAAGAGCGTGTTCAACATCAATAAAAGCGGCAGTTCCGCCTTTCTTTTGCACCTCGGCAATGGCGTGGAGACACAAAGTAGTTTTACCGGAAGCTTCCGGTCCGTAAATCTCGACAATTCTGCCCTTAGGATATCCTCCAACTCCCAACGCCAAATTTAAAGCTAAAGAACCGGTTGAAATAACAGGTATCTGGCCCAACTCTTTTAGGGAGTTGCCCATGCGCATGATCGAACCCTTGCCGTAATCTTTTTCGATCTGTTGAATGGCGATCTCAACGGCTTGATTTCTACCTTCCATTTCTTTGCTAACTGGAGCTTTTTCTTCCTTTTCTACGGTGGTTTTAGTCTTGTTTTTATTCATAAACACTCCTTTGTTGATATAGTGCTTTATATACGTGAAAGTACTTTAACTGTCAATTCTTACATTTATCTGTATTTTCGTTGGTGTAGAATATCGCTACGGGGAGTAGTTCAGATGGCTAGAATGCTCGCATGGGGTGCGAGTGGTCGCAGGTTCGAGTCCTGTCTCCCCGACAGAGCGAAGTGATGGAGGGGAGAACAAGGCGAGAAGTTTATCGCGCCAAGCGGGAAGTCCTGTCTCCCCGACACAACTAATTAATTGCTTATGAAAGTAAGGAAATATATGCAACTTGACCTAATTGCTGAATTAACATATGTTTAGTTAAAGCTATGACGGAAAATCAAGTTACTCAAAGTGAGGATTGGCAAATTCATCCCAAAGAATATCAACCTGACAGCAGTCAGCCAATTAATCAAATAACTGCGAGCAGGCATAAGACAATATATTTATTAGGTGCTTTATTGATCTTCGCCCTATTTGTTAATGCCATGTTAATTTGGTGCTCACCAGTGAAGAAAAATAATTCAAAAAATGAAACATCTCTTTCTACATCTTCTGCTCAAATTGAAATTTCGCCTACACCCCTAGGTCAAATAGATCTTGAATTTCAAAAAGTAGATAATTTGTTTTGGAAGGAAATATTTACTGAACTACCTCCTGATGTCATTAACCGAATGAACAGTAATCGATCAGATCTTGATTGTATTGATTTTAAAGGAACGGATGATTATAGAAATTTTTCAACCCTTGCTGCTTCTATTCAGGACGAGAAGCTTATTGGAGCAATGCAGAAAATTGAAGATAAAGCTATTTTGGAACGACAGATTGAAGAAGAAGTCAGAGAAGATGGAACAAGGTATTCCAGAACAATCGAAGCAAACGTCTTATATCGATCAGTATGTAAGGATGAAACAAAATATTATGTTTTATTTACAATTAATAGGAATGTGTCTTGGCAGCAAATAAGCAAATTACTTATTCCAGAAGCCTATGCTGCGGGCGGTGTTGGCGACGTATATAGTCTCATGGTTGTTGACCAAAATGGAGAAACATATATTTGGGAAAATCCTATTGCAAGTCCAGAAAGTATTAAGATCTATGATCCTGATTTAGACACCGAACGGTTTCCGAATGGATATGCTGAATCGAGTAAGATGGGCATCCCGTATTACTCTTGCAATCATATAGCAAGCGTGAACGATCAAAATGTGTATCTTGCTTGTGGAGGTGGCGATGGACCGGGATCTGGCAGTAGCTTGTACGAAGTTAACTTAAGCACAAAGAAAATTAAAGAAGTTGCTTTTTGTACAAATCTTGTTCCTCAAAAAAATAATTTTACAATTGAAAGTTGTTTCGACGAGATGGGAAATATATATTTTAAAAAGAATTTGGGTAATTAGGTTAATTAGGTAAGTTCAGATTATACCTTAAAATTGATTTACATCTTATTTTTATTATCTAG
This sequence comes from Candidatus Woesebacteria bacterium, assembly GCA_035388465.1. Taxonomy (GTDB): domain Bacteria; phylum Patescibacteriota; class Microgenomatia; order UBA1400; family PJMF01; genus DAOOPX01. The sequence continues at coordinate 6,130 of DAOOPX010000032.1, read as the reverse complement.
ACTTAAAGATATATGTGGTTGTATAGTAGCGCCCATATGCTGTCTTCGTTAATTGATCCCCTGATTAAGTTGCTTCATCAACTAGCTGGAGTAGTGCCACTACCCGTATTTACGTTTGTGGGGGCGCTAATTGAGGAAATTGTGGCGCCGATCCCATCGCCGATAGTCATGACCCTGGCAGGGTCGATGGCGGCCTCGTTGGGCGCGCCATGGATATATCTGGGATGGTTGGCGTTGATCGGCGCTATCGGTAAAACGATTGGTAGTTACATCGTTTATGTGATCGCAGACAAGGGCGAAGATCTGATAATGACTAGGTTTGGCAAGTACATTGGGATTACTCATCGCGAGGTCGAGACGATTAGCAAACACTTGAATCACGGCTGGCGCGATGAGGTCGTGATTTTCTTGCTTCGTGCCATCCCGATCATGCCCACTGCACCTGTTTCAATTGTGTGTGGCATGATCAAGGTCAAATTGACGACGTATTTATCTGCCACATTTTTTGGCACTCTGGTCAGAAACATTTTTTACCTTTACCTTGGTTTTACCAGCGTGGGCGCGCTTGAGTCGCTCAACGAAGGTATCGACAGTATGGAAAAATTTGGCTACATAATTCTTCTGGGGTTAATCGCGCTCCTTTTTGGTTATATTTATTATCAGAAAAAAAATAATGCCGGCATCGATTTTCTAGAAAAAAAATCTAAAAAATCCAATAGTTAGAATAATCTGAACATATGTCAAATCTATTAGATATTGAAGTTTTAAATCACAATAATCAATCAGTGACTTTACGCAGTTACTTATCAGGTGCAAATGTTTCTCAAAACAAGCCAAAGTATCTAGTGTTATATTTTTATCCCAAAGATAACACTCCCGGTTGTACTACCGAGGCCTGTGAGTTTCGGGATGCAACTGCTGATTTGGTCAGAGCAGGTGCGCTTGTACTTGGTGTAAGTGCTGACAGCGTAGACTCGCATCAAAAATTCGTTTCAAAACACAGTTTGTCATTTGAGCTGTTGTCTGATCCCGAGCATAAATTACTGGAAGCCTTTGGGGTGTGGGGAGAGAAAAAGTTTATGGGCAAGTTATTCATGGGGGTTACGCGCTCAACTTTTTTGCTTGACAGTAGTGGGAAAATAATCAAAGCTTGGCACAAAGTAAAACCGGTGGGACATGCGCAGGAAGTTTTAGTCACGATTAATAGTTTGAAATAACGATTAAGAATTAATTTTTATAATTCAACCCTAAATTGAAGGAGGGAAGAAAGGAAATCATTGTGTTAAAACATAATTTTGATCATCAACTTACTGACCAGGAGAAGGCGGAAATCTTAGTTATTCAGCAAAAATGGGGGCAGATAATTGTTGCCCTTGGTCAACTGGATAGTGATGGTTCAACTAATGAAGTAATTATTTCCGAAGGAGTCAAGGGTCTGAAGGCTCTATATGCTTTTGAGTTTGCTCCAGTAGTGTTCAAACCGACTAAATCACCCAGTTTTAGACCAGAGCTACAGGAAGCCTTGTCGTACTTTATCGGTGATCGTGATCAAGAGGGTTTTATTTCAGGTGATCATGGATTTGCCACTGGTGGACACTTCACTGCAGTCCGATTTGACAATCAAGTTTGGCAAAAAACAAGTGAAAGCGTTATAACCGTTGGCGGACATTATTACTTCATTGGCGCTGATGGGAGTGAGACAAAAGCCGATTTTACCTTTGCTTATGCAAAGCTAGAAGACGGACAGTGGTATGTTACGACGCATCATTCGTCGTTACCTTACGTTCATGAATCAAGTCATTAATATGGATAACTCAATTTAATAATTGGTATTTATTTAATAAGGAAATATGGGCGTTGAAAAAGATTCAGAACATCAAAAATTGAACATGGGGGAAAGAAGGCGAGTGGCTAAGCGATATGTTATAGGCTGGCTGTTTTTTTCTGACCTTCCAAATGGAAATAATGGTCATGATACGATTACTGCCCGATTGAGACAGCTCTACTCCGAAGTAGAAACTAATGGTCGAATTACTCAGCCAAATTATCGTAAATTTGAAGTCGAAGGTAGAACTATTCCAGTAGGTCCAAACGAGGTAGGAAAAAATAATAAGAGAAAAATTTTAGCGGCCTACTCAGAAATAGAGTTAGGTAAGGCAATCGATCAAAAAAGTAGAGCAAGTTTAAAGCAGCTCGATCTAACCATCGGTGAAAAAACACGGTTGACGGCTATGTTAACAGCAAAAGTACTAGTCAATAATGATTCTATTTATCGAATTGATGACATTATTCGGATATATGAAACTGTATATTCATGTGTAGTTTTGGAATATGATACGCCGCTACCAATCTGATAGTGCTCAATTAATATGATGAAAAACTTCGTCAATCCGCAAAACTTACACGCTAAAATCCCGCATTCCTCCAGCTCTTCCCCCAGAGCAGGAAGTGTGGTTGCCCCAGGCTTAGTTAGGCAACAGCGACGAGTGGTGGTAGCTAAAAATCTGGCCACTGGTCAAATTAAACAAGTCTTAGAGCGGAAAAGTGAGATGTTGGCACGACAAATTGACCGACAGAAACTGAGGTAAAAAATTCAAAGATAAATCTGTTGTTTCACTTAACTCTCTAATACGGCAGCAGCGGGAGTGACAAGCTATTGACCATGTGGTATGTTACCAAAATATGGCTGATCAAACGATTGTTTGTCCTCACTGTCAAAAATCTATTCCCTTGACTCAAGCATTAACTCATCAGATTGAATCAGCGGCGTTGGCCAAAGTAGCAGATCAAAGAAAGTTGCTAGAAGACCAAGAAATCCAGTTGCGCAAGAAGCAGGCTGAGGTTGAGCAAACAGTTAAAGAAAGCGTGGCCAAGCAGCTAGAAACTGCCAAACACTCAATGTGGGTCAAAGCTCAAGAAGAGGCGCGCAAGAAGCAAGACCTGCAGTTGAAAGAGTTAAATCAGGATTTAGCTGAAAAAACCAAGAAATTGAGAGTGGCGGAAGAGGCAGAGTTGGAGCTGCGGAAGCGCGCTCGCGCTCTGGAGGAGCGCGAGCGCCAACTAGAGCTCGAAACGGAGCGTCGACTTGAATCAGAACGCCAAAAAATCCGCCTGCAAACTCAAAAGCAAGAATCGGAGCTAAGTGGAATCAAATTGGCTGAAAAAGACAAGCAATTAGAAATCCTTCGTAAAACAATTGAAGATCTAAAACGTCAAAGCGAACAAGGTTCGCAACAAGTCCAGGGTGATGCCGGTGAAGATGGTATCAAGGAGCAGCTGATGATTAATTTTCCCAAAGATGTGATTGAAGACGTCCCGACCGGAGTTAGGGGAGCGGATTTAATTCAACGAGTTAATGCTCAAATCGGTCCTAGTTTGGCAACTTTGGCTTGGGAGGTAAAATCGACTAAGGGATTTAGCGATGAGTGGTTGAGTAAACTCAAAAAAGACCAAGGGCTTGTCCAGGCTGAAGTGGCCATTTTGGTTACCCGGAGCTTACCTAAAGAACTTACAAATTTTGGGATGATCAAACAAGTTTGGGTAACCCTCCCTCAATACGCAGTTGCCTTGGCTACTACCTTGCGCATGCAATTGATTGAGTTGGCTAAACTAAAGCGTTCACTCGAAGGTCAAGATGAGAAAATGTCTGCCCTTTATCAATATTTAACCGGACCGCAGTTCAAGAATCGAGTGGAAAATCTAGTAATGGCGTTTGTACAGATGCAGCAAGAGTTGGAGAAAGAGCGCCGCTCCCTGACTACCATCTGGAAGCGGCGCGAGGGTCAAATTCAGCGGATGCTTGAAAGCACCGCCAACATGTACGGTGAGTTCCAAGGGATTATTGGCGGCGCCTTACCCAGCATCCAGCAACTTGAGCTAGAAAGTGGTGAGCCAAATTCTCAGTCCCATCATCAGTCTCAGCTGATTGCGGATCAGCTCATTGATGGTTGATCGCCGGCGCTCAATTGTGTTACATTGAAAATACATGAAAATAAATAACTTTAAATTCTTGGCAATTTCGCTATGTTGTGTATTCTTGGCTAGTTTTTCTGCATGGCAGTTGGGTGGCTCGGTTTTAGCTGAAGTGAGTGGTGATTCGCCGGACAACTCGCCGACCACTTCACGCATCAAAACCATTTATGACCATCTCAAAGATGACCTGGCTTATGGATCAGACGCTGCCGGGGACTGGGGTGACTGGGGAGCGTACTGGAATCGGATCAGGTCAGCATCAGAGTGGGCGCCGCCCAGCGGTCTTTCTGCGGATGAAGTCAAAGATGGTGAGACCTTTTATTCCGGATCAAGAGAGGCACAGACTGGCAGCGCCAGCATGATTTCTCTAGCTAATATGTACAATGGCACCGGTACAGGCACAGGGGATTGTGTCAATACGTCTGGACTCAACTGCTATACCCAAGCACTCGGTGGGGTGGATGACTACAATGGTGGCAGTTCGATGCCAGCAGACTCTTACTCAGCTACTTGGACAGCCTGTGATGAAGCCAATCAATACTGCGGCACGAATAGCACAGTGGCTGAAGCCCGAGACGAGAACTCAGGTCTAGTTTGGAGCCCGATGATTTATGCTGGTGATGGCTCCAATCATTGGTTTTGGGCGCATAATTGCAAATATCCCAATGGTTTGGCTGGAAGCGATGGAGTATGTAATTCTAATGGCGAAGTTGCTTGCCAATGTGTAAAACACACCGGCGCAGGTGGAGATACCAAAACCGGCTGTGAAGCCTATGATGATGGTGGCTGGCGGCTGCCCACCCAAAAAGAATTAATGCTAGCCTACATAGATGGTGCAGCAGGTGGATTAACCGAGCCCAGACGCGTTTACTGGTCGGCTACTACCCCCTCGGGTTATTCGGTCTACGCCTATTTCGTGCACTTATCGAGCGGCAACGCCGACGGCGGCGGTAAGCCGATCGCGGGCGGCTCAGTTAGGTGTGTCCGTTAGGTCTTTTTGAATTTTGATTTTTGAATTTTTGATTGGTACAATGTTCAGTGTGGAGAGGCCAGAATCTTTTGAGCTCGGTCGGTTGGCTTGGAGTTCAGGAGAGCGAGTCTAACTATTTAAAGACGTTTTGCCCGCTTCGCCACAAGGTGGAGCAGAAAAAATAGTGGCAAAAATTTAATGCCAGTCGCAATTACTGGTCGGCTACTACCAACTCGGATTATTCGAACAACGCCTGGAACGTGAACTTATCAAGCGGCAACGCCAACAACGACAATAAGCCGAACACGAACAACTCAGTTAGGTGTGTCCGTTAGGACTTTAAATACGGGATCAATGTTCTACCAACATTTGCCTCTCTACTTGAAATTGACTTTATTATTGAAGTTGTTGTATCAGGTGGTACACCACTTACCTAGGGAGTACAAGTATACTCTTGGCCAAGAAACAATTAATCAAAACTGGCGTTTGCTCGACCTGTTCGTTGCTGCTCAATCATTCGGTAAATCGCGTTTAGATCTGGAACGCAAGATCGACGCCATCAATCAGATGTCGCTAACACATAATTGTTTCAGGCTCAGAATCAGATTTTTGGCTGAATTACAGTTAATTTCTTTGGGGCAGGTGGCACAAATTGATGACTATTTGAACGAGATTGGGCGGATGATTGGTGGCTGGAAAAAGCAGGTTTGATTTTCAGATGAGAGTAGTTTTGATTGGCTGGGACAATTTGCTGTTGGAGAGTTTGGGGAAGGTGGCGATGATAAAGATGCTGGCGCAACGTAAATGTTTGAGCCTTACCAAAGTGACCATAATACGAATTTAGGCTGGCACAAATTTTGTTAAGTTGTTTGGAATAATCGAGTTTTGAGCTTGCGGAGTGTTGAGTGATCTGTTTTTGAGCATACAGGCGTTTTTTTACGGTTTTGACCACATTTCGGCGCGAGTAAATGCAATCGGCTTTAAGAAAATACCCAACAAACGCTACACCATGACTACATGGTTGGATTTTTTGTTTGCGTGGATTGTGTTCAAGGCGAAGGTGTTGACGTAAAAAGCTGATGATTTGATTTCTGGCCTGGATTATGGTTGATTGGCTATTGGCAAAAAAGACGAAATCATCCATGTAACGAGCATAGTCTTTTATTTGAAGAGTGTTGATGACAAATT
>DAOOPX010000031.1:603-9113 GCA_035388465.1 Candidatus Woesebacteria bacterium | reverse complement strand
AAACTATCCAGATCCAAGATTTGATCTAGCAGATTGGTACTTTAATCATGACCAGCTTGATTTGGCTAGAGATCAATACCAATATATTCTTGACAATCTCAATGCGGAAGATGCTACTTCACTTGAAAGACTTGAGGAAATCACTGCAAAAACAAGTAGTTTATAATATCCAAATAACATTATAAAAGTATTCTATGACTAGTTATGCAAATCATTACTGTCCCTCACCCGGGATTGCGAACTAAAGCTAAAGCCGTTACCAAGGTTGACGAAAAACTGAAAAGGTTCGTTACCAACCTTGGTCAAACACTTTTTGGGAAAAAAAACCCTAGTGGTGTCGGGCTAGCCGCGCCACAAGTAAATCAACAACTGGCAGTTTTTGCCACACTTCTACCGAGTGGACTGACTCAAACACCACAAATTCGGCTGTTTATTAATCCAAGCGTTATTGATCATAGCGATACGTTAATTACGGGAGAAACTAAAGCTGACAAAAAACCGAGGGAAGAAGGTTGTCTCTCCATTCCTGCTTATTACGGTGTAGTACCGCGCTGGGATTGGGTGGAGTATGAGTATCAAATTATCGAGCACAATCAACTCGTTAACAAAAAAGAGTTGTTCAAAAACTTTGCGGCAAGAGTCATGCAACATGAGCACGATCACTTGTTTGGCATACTTTTTACCGATCGCGCCATTGAGTCCAATACTCCTGTGTTTAAGGAAATAAGTACGGATAAATGGGTCGAAGTTGATAAGCAGGAACTGCTAAAATTCTAAAATATGCCCTACTCAGTTGCTGTAGCTGGAAGCACCCATAACTCCCTTATTCTAGCTCAGTCTTTGCAATCCAGTGGTAATTTTAGTCTGGAGTTGATCATCACTCCCCAGCCCAAACCGAGTGGACGCAAACAACTGCCAGTGGAAAATCCTCTACTAAGTTGGGCAAAGATTAAAAATTTGAAAACTATTTTAATTGATAATAAGATCGAAAAGAAGTATTTTGATGATAATTTATACTCTAGACCTGATTTCTTGCTAGTTGTTGATTTCGGTTATATTTTGGCTGAGTGGTTAATTGCGTGGCCAAAAGTTGCTGCGGTTAATGTGCACCCTTCGGCACTGCCGCGCTGGCGCGGGAGCGCGCCAGCGCAGATGGTGTTACTCCACGGCGAACTTACTTCGGCAGTCAGTTTGATTCAAATAATTGCTAAACTTGATTCTGGACCGATCGTATCTCAATATCCGTTCACCGTTGGTACGAACTGGACTCAAACTGAGTATTACCAACATAGTTTTGAACTTATGGCACAAAAACTGCCTGATGATCTCGAGCTATTAGCTCAAGGCAAAATAACTCCCAAGCCCCAACCGTCGGACTCACCCACCCCATTAGCTCGAAAAATCCAAAAGAGTGATGCTTTTGTTGCCTGGTTTGAAATTCAACAAGCGATGGTTGGAGGTCAAAACGCGATAAAATTGGAAAGAGCCGTGCGCGCTTACTATCCTTGGCCGAGTTTGTGGACTAATCTGCCCACAAAAAAAGGTGAGAGTCGCCTAAAAATTTTGAGCGTACATCTAGACAAACAACAACAATTAGTTTTAGACCAAGTCCAAATTGAGGGCCAACAACCTGCCTTATGGAATCAAGTAAAAAACAATTTGAGAGATTAAATTTTGGCCACAGGTTTGTAGTGAGTAGTGACACCAGCCTTTTTCAACATCCGTAAAATTTTGGTTGGTACTCGAAGCTTATGCTTCTGACCTGATTCGTCGATGACTGTAGTGCTGTGCAGATTGTACTTAAAACCCCGACTATGACGATTTTTGGCATGAGAAACCGTATGTCCAATGTGAGAAACCCTGGGGAACTTAAAAGCAAATTTTGGCATAGGTGAGAGATTATACCACGATTAGAAATTTTTAAACTGGAAAATCTAGAGGAGTTGTCTATAATCATCGCCATGTTGATCCAACTGCTTTTTTCTAATCCGATTGCTTTTGTAGTGCTGGCAGGAGTTCTGTTGGTGGCATTTACCATTCATGAGTTTGCGCACGCTTGGGTCGCCGACCGACTCGGCGACCCCACCCCTCGGGCAAACGACCGCGTCAGCCTTAATCCCCTCGTCCACCTCGACCCTTTAGGCACTTTAGCCCTATTATTCGTTGGTTTTGGTTGGGGCAAGCCAGTACCATTTGATCCATACAACTTGAAAAATCCTGTCCAAGATGGAGCCAAAATTGCTGCCGCCGGACCAATCAGCAATTTGCTGATTGCCGGCACTTTGGCAATTGTTTACAAATTGGGAATTCTCGGTTTCTTGAGTTTTTTGCCCATCGACGCGATTCTTACTTATGCGGTGACTATCAATGTTGTTTTGGCGGTATTTAATCTCTTGCCAGTTTACCCATTGGATGGAGAAAAGATCGCGGTGGCGCTCCTCCCTCGCCCCACCGCCATCGAGTTCGAACAATTTATGCATCGCTACGGCACTTATGTGCTACTTTTTTTGATTCTCCCATGGAGTGGTAGCTCACCTTTGTCACGTTTGATCTCGCCCGTGATCGATTGGGTATTAGGTTTGTTAATCTAGTTTTTTCACCACTACACCATTTGAAGTATCAATCACGTTGTACTGTTGTTCTAATAGTTTTTGTCGCAGCGAATCAGCTAGCTGATAATTTTTTTGAGCTTTAGCTTGAGCTCGTTGAGCTAATAACTCGCGAACATTCTCCGGCAACTGCTGCTCATCAAGCTCTAATAAATTTTTGTTTAATTCTTGAACATTGGGGTCAAACAACCCAAGGCAAAATACTTGATCAAACTCATATAAAAACTTAATTTTTGCAGAGTCGGATAAATCAGATTTAACTACTTGCCAAAAAACGGCTAAGGCTTGTGGCGTATCAAGATCGTTGGCGAGGTGAGACCAAAAAAGGCGGGAATAGTCGCTGCTCTCAGATCCTGAATCCCTCCTGTTAAGCGGGTAAACAAGTTCAGGCTTGACGTTCGCAACCAGTTCAGGATTGACACTCAGGATCGTTTCAGAACTAACGTCTTCTTTTTTCCAACTCGCTACCTCAGACAGTAATTTACGATAGGCTTTGTCTACTCCAGCCAAATTTTCCCAGGTGAAATTGAGCTCACTGCGGTAGTGGGCGCTGAGGAAAAACAACCTCAGCGCCAACGGACGAATTTTTTTTGCTTTAACATCATCAATTGTGAATATATTGCCGAGTGATTTACTCATCTTTTGTCCGTCAACTGTCATCACTCCGTGATGCACCCAGTACTTGACTGAAGGTTTCTTGCCTGTGACACTCTCAGTTTGGGCAATCTCGTTGGGATGATGAACTGAAATGTGATCCATACCCCCGGTATGAATCTCAAACTGATCGCCGAGATGCTTACGGCTCATAGCACTGCACTCGATATGCCAACCGGGGAAACCTCGTTCGCTCCACGGACTTGACCAACTCATCTGTCGGCTTTCACCTTGTTTTTCAAACTTCCACAGAGCAAAATCGGTCGGCTGGCGCTTACCAGGGACCATCTCCACTCGCGCACCTGCTTGTAAATTCTCGATATCCAAGCGCGCCAGCCGACCATAATCGTCCAGCTTGTTGGTATCAAAGTAGACTCCATCACCTTCAATGATGTAAGTGTAACCTTTGCGTTCCAGTTCCTTGACCATCTCAATCTGTTCGTCAATATAATCAGTGGCCTTACACGAAATGTCGGGGCGCAGCACATTGAGCTGATCCAAACTGGTGAAAAAATACTCGGTGAATTTTTCAGCCACCTGCCACACGGTTTGCTGATATTTTTGCGCCCCTTTTTCCAGTTTGTCCTGACCGGTGTCGGCATCTGACACCAAGTGCCCAACATCGGTAATGTTTTGGACAAACTTGACCTGAAAGCCAACTGAACGTAACGTCCGAATCAGCACATCATCCATCGTGTAACGACGCAAATGACCTAAGTGGGTAAAATCATAAACAGTCGGACCACAAGCATAAAATCCCACTTGCGGCGGGTGGAGAGGAATAAACTCCTCCACCCGCCGCGACATCGTGTTGTACAACTTGAAACGCGCTTCAATCTGTCTACTTGATTTCATAAACCACAGTGACTGTTCCATTAACAGAGCTACTTCCTGGCATCATTCCTCCACCACCTCCGCCAGCTTGATCGCGCATCAGAGGATAAAGATTGTTGTCGGAGTAACCCTCAGTCACACTCAGGATTTTTCCTATCTTAAATCCCTGAGCCCCCGCTAACTCCTCAGCCTTAGCTTTTGCATCGTTGAGCGCTTCGGATAACAAAATCCCACCTGCACCAGCTGGCTCATCCAAGCGGAAATTTGGACCATACACGTTGGTCGCTCCAGTGCTATTGAGCAAACTTGAGAGCGCGTCAACTTGGGTAATATCGCGCAAAATAATCTGGACGCTGTTGTTAGCCGACCATTGACCTGGTCGGTTCTTCTGCGAGCCTGAACTATCATAGTAACTCTCTTGTTGTTGATAGGTGCTGATGTTTTGAGTCTTAATATCTGCTTCTGGAATCCCAAATTCCTTGAGTGCTGCAACAATTCGCGCTGCTTCAGAATTGACTTGTTCGACCACGGTTTCTTTATCATCGCCATATGCTTCGACTCCCGCATAGAACTCGGCCACTTCATTACTGACTTGGGACTGGGCGCTACCAACCACGGTGATAGTTTTGACTTGCATCCAACCCATCCTGCCCCACCCCATCGACTGCCATGGAACAAAGAACAGTATTGCCAAAACTATTAATACCAAAAAAATTAATTTTTTGCTACCAAGATGACACATAAACGCCCCCTTTCATAAATAAACTATTTCTCAACACACTATACCCTATGTTGAGGAAAAAGTAAGCTACTAACTTAGTAAAACCAATTTTGAACGCCAGTTAATTTAGTTGCTTCCTTGTGGAGAACCTAAAGTTTGTCGATCGTGCTGGAGTTTGGCGGCAGCTTTCTGTTTTTTGCTACCACCTGGTCCGACCGGACCTTTGTTGGGACTACTAGGCATGGGCAAATCTTGAGCTTTTTGTTGTTCTTCAAGCTGTTTTTTGCGTTGTTTCTCTTGCTCTTCCAACTGTTTTTTCTTCATCTCTTCTTGGTATTTTTGCCGAGCCACAGCTTGTTGTTCTTTGGTCAACTGTTGATAACGACGGTGAGTTGCAACCATTTTTTGTTGCTCTTTTGGATCTTTAGTATTAGGATCGATTCCCAGCCAAGTGTTGAGCGCAAAAAACTGCGTAATTTCATGCCACATGTCTTTTAGCGGCCGGTCGATCAACTCATCCTTAAAACTACCAACTTCGCGCGGTTGTTGCTGAGGAACTTGAGTACGAGCTGCTTGCGCCGCTGCAGCGGCGCCACTCGGGCTAACCTGCTGTTGCCCCAACGCTTTTTGCTGCATCGCCTGCCCGGCCACTGATTCGTCAAAAGCTTCGCCAAACTGACCTAGACCCTGGTTAAATCCACCTCCGGGTCGCGGTCGAACACTTGGTCGGGCAGGCGCAGGCATAATCTAAACTACTAGAAAAGTAATTACTAAATTTTCTTGTGCTCTACTTGGTCAATCTGAAACCCATCGCTGTCAGCCGGGTTAGCTTGCTCGTTTTTTTCATCCTCATCCTGGCTTTCACGAGCCTTATAGGCATCGGTATTTTTAATTTCACCCTGCATTTGTTGGCGATAACTTTCCAATCGCGCAGTTTCTTCTTCCTGCTTTTTTTTCTCAACCGCTTGCTGCTCAGCTAAAAGCTGCTCCCTCACACTTGGGTCAATCTCGGGAGATTCGGTAACATCCTCTTCCCCACTCAATACGGGTGGGCTTGATCCCGCTCCCTTTTTCTTGGCATCTTCTAAAATACTTTCTAGAAATGCCAATGGATCTTGGCTAGAGGTAGCTGTATTTTGCTGTGCGTCATCATTCATATGGATAATATTAACGCTTTAGACCTATCTCTTGCAATGGGTAATGAAGTTTATATCAGGATCAAAAATATTTTTGATTCAATTTATCAAAATACTAAGTGTGCTTTGCATTTTAGTAAGTGCGCTTATAAGTAAATAATTCATTCGTGGTCTACCATCTTGTAGCCAAATAGTGTTATTTTGACTTTTGTTCCTTAATTTCTCTTTCCATCTCTTTGATCTTCGACTCAAGCATGGGCTTGAGCAATTTAGACCAAACAACTGCAAGTAAAATCAGTGCAACTATGAGAATAGTTGAGTTCATAACTTCCTTATTTGACTAATCTTTGCTCAAGATTTGAGACAAAGCTGCAGGGCCGGAGGGTTTCGTGCTGATGCAAATCAGTATTGGAGACACCTTTTTGCAGGGCCGGAGGGTTTCGAACCCCCACGAGAGGTTTTGGAGACCTCCATGCTACCATTGACATCACGGCCCTCTTGTCCATATTCTACCTTATTATTCTTAATTTAGGCTATAATTTATTTAATGCCTTCACTTTTCGACCCTAATCTCATCAAAGCTTATGCGGCTGATAAGCAAGCTCTGGAAAATACTCAGATTCCAATCGTGACGGTGTTTGGCACATATCGTGAGGATGTGAAGGGCTGGCACGGCCTACCAGAGGATGAGTCACTAAGCGATATTGTTCTTTCCCGAGCACATTACTCAATGGCGTTTGGGACGGCCGTGCAAGCTTGGGGAGGTCGGATCAACAAGACAAAGGCTTGGCTGGTTGATCCGACCAATTATGTAAGCTCAAGACAGTGGAGCCAGGTCAGTTTTACTGAAACCGTCGGTAAAACAATCGCCCGCTTTCCCATGCTCAAGACCGCCAAAGATTTGATTGACCGCTTTGGCCGTACCAAGCTACCAATTCTTGATTCAATCACCCCACCCTTACTTTTTCTGACTGAAAAAATTCACAAACCATTTTTGTCTTTTCATATTGCTACAGGCAATATATTGCTCGATCACGGTAAAAAAGTTTTGCAAGTGATCACTGACCCACACGTCCGCTACGATTACCTCAAGCATGCCGGTAATCCGAACTTAAATTACTGCGTGTTTGATCAAGGGACCAAAGACGAGCTGCTGGAAAAAGCTAAATTAGCTGGCTTAGAGATTAACCCGAACTCGATCTATGTCACTGGTCCTCCAGTTGACCCTCGGATTGTTGCTTGTCGAGATAAAAAACAGCCCTGGCGATCAGGACCACTCAAACTGTGTCTCGCTACGGGCGGATTAGGCACAAACAAATACGAGCTGCTACAAATTATCGAAAACTTAGCTCCGACGTTACGCCAACATGGCGTTAAGTATCAACTGTTGGTTTATGCTGGTACTCATGCAGATATTTATCATGCAGTAGAAAATATGGCAAAAATGCAACACATCAAGTTAGGCAAATTAGATGATCAGAAGGCCGAGCTGCGGGTAATCTATCACCCACAAATCGTTGATGCGAACGAGTTGTTAATTAAGTATGGCTTTAAATGGGCAGATGGGTTTATCACCAAGCCTTCGGGCGACATGGCCTACGACGCCGTCGCAGCTGGTTGCTTTTTGCTGACTCTTAAGGAGTGGGGTGAATGGGAAGGGGTAATCAGGCAACGATTTGAAGAGTTGGGAATTTCTCGGCAGGCAGTTGCCGAGCAACTGCCCGCCCAACTCATCTCCCTTACCTCCGCTCAGCACAATACCCCGAGTTTTGTCACCCGCGCCATGTCCCAAGCCCAACGCCTACCCTCACTCTATCTGCACGGAGCGGAAAATATTCTCAAAGCTTATCGGAAATTCGTTACTTCAGCTTCTTAGCCTGCTTGTGTTCGGTGTGCTTGCGACAAACCGAGCAGTATTTACTCAACGGAAAGGTATTTCCGCCCTGCTGTTTCTTCAACTGCTCATTATTTTTGTTGTACTCGGTGATATAACCAAAAGCGTTACACACGCCACACTTCAACCCTACAATTTGTCTTGGTCCTTTTTTCTTTTTCGGCATATTTCTCCTTTATTCCTTTTCGAAATCAGGCGGCTAGTATATCACAAACCAACATCGCCAAAACTACTTAATCTCCGAGCCACCTCGGGGGGTCGAACCCCGGACCTTCCCGCTTAGCGGGACGCTCTAACCAAATGAGCTCTCGCAATCAGGCGGCTAGTATATTACAAATCAATCTCCGAGCCACCTCGGGGGGTCGAACCCCGGACCTACGGTTTACAAAACCGTCGCTCTAACCAACTGAGCTAAGGTGGCACTCTACTTCGTCCTGATGCAAATCAGGACGAAGTAGAGTGCCAGGGATAGGGTTCGAACCTATGTAGGCTAATGCCAGCAGTTTTACAGACTGCCCTCGTTGACCACTTGAGTACCCTGGCTAAGTTATATTTTACCCTATTGTGAATATTTAATGCCAGCAGTTTTATCCCGATATGATCGGGACCCTCGTTGACCACTTGAGTACCCTGGCTAAGTTATATTTTACCCTATTGTGAAT
>DAOOPX010000031.1:0-503 GCA_035388465.1 Candidatus Woesebacteria bacterium | reverse complement strand
ATTTAATGCCAGCAGTTTTATCCCGATATGATCGGGATCCTCGTTGATTCCGCCTCCGGCGGGCGAGTCCGCCGAAGACGGAAGTACCCTGGCTTAACTTTAATTAAACAGCATCTGTCCCTGAGCCCAGGGAGGGAATCGAACCCTCGACCTCTTTCTTACCAAGAAAGCGTTCTGCCACTGAACTACCTAGGCAACGGGTAGGATTATACCAATCAAACTTACAGACGAGAAGTCTCTGTGATTAAAACAGCACCTTCGCGCGTGAGAGACAATTGTTCCCGCTAGTTAGCAGGTGGGCAGGAAGCCCGCCCCGCCACGGCGGGGCGGAGACAATCCATAGGCCCTTTGATATTCTATCCAGGAAAATACCATGTCTCCCACGCGCGCTGTTAAGGTGCTGTTTGGACTCCTTTATATCAAACTGAGAAGAAAAAATCTAGTTAAACTAACAACTTTACAAAAAAAATAAAAGGGATACTAATCCATGAATGAAGAAATAA
>DAOOPX010000030.1:0-9157 GCA_035388465.1 Candidatus Woesebacteria bacterium | reverse complement strand
GAAACATTGGGCTGAAGCCCAGAGATATACTCAACTCAAATCTGAGACATTATACCCTTTCTCAGAGTATAATCACTTTATGGGTAAAGTTTACACTTGTGCCGGTCTGGGCGGCACGTTTGATCATTTTCATTCTGGGCACAAGAAGTTTATAGAGTTTGCCGCGCGGAAAGCGCGGCACCTGGTGATTGGCATTACTGATGAAAAAATGAGCTTAAGTAAACTCAATCCCCAGAGTATCGAACGATTGTCAAAAAGAGTAAGCAACGTCAAAGAGTTTGCTCAGTCACTCCACATCAGTTTTGAAACAATTGTTCTGCACGATCTATTCGGAAACACACTGGAAGACCAGCGGATTACCGCGCTGGTAGCCACCAACGAAACACTGTCCGGATGTGAACAGATCAACGAAACGCGACTCAAGCTGGGACTCAAAAGTCTGCCAATTGAACTCTGTCAAATGGTTTTGGATGAGAGCGGGAAAGAGTTGCACTCTGACCGAATCCGAGCTGGGTTAATCAATCGTGAGGGAGTGGTTTATCAGAAGCTGTTAGAAAAAAACATTGTGATTAGCGACCCGCAACGTCAATTTTTTGGCAAGCTCCAAGGAAAAATAGTTGAGCAACCAACCATGGTGGGTGTGAAAAGCAAAGATACTAAACAAAGTGCGTCGCCAACGATCGTCGTCGGCGACGCCACTCTTGCCAACTTTATCCAATATCACTGGCCTTACGACATTGCCATTTTTGACCAACAAATTCAGCGACAAAAAACATTCTTAGTCGTACCAACAAAAGAAAATCTTGAAACGGTGAAAAATCCCGCCGGTCAAATTACTTTCAAGTTGTCACAACAGCTGTTTTCGCTGATTCATAAACGAACAATGCATTCAAACTCACGGTATCTTGAAATCGCTGGCGAAGAAGATTTAGCCACTGTGGTCGCCGTGTTGTTAGCTCCGTTAGGGTCTTATATTTACTACGGTCAACCCAACCAAGGATTAGTTGAAATTGTCGTCACCGAACAGATCAAAGAAAAATTTGCCAACGCTTTACAATCGAAATGAATCAACCTTTAGCCCATCTCCTCCGGCCCCAAACCCTGGATCAATTCGTGGGACAAGCCCACTTGGTCGGACCGATGAAACCCCTACGCGTCAGCATTGAGATGGGGCATGCGTTTTCCATGATTTTTTGGGGTCCTCCGGGAGTAGGCAAGACCACATTGGCCAGAATCATTGCTAACTCACTAGGCCGTGAATTTTTTGAGTTATCAGCAGTATCAGCGGGCAAAGCCGATATCAAAAAAATTATTCAAGATAGTCACCAACAAAAAAAGCTGGGAGAAAGTATCTTTCCACCAGTCCTGTTTTTGGATGAGATCCATCGCTTTAATAAAGCCCAACAAGACTACCTTCTACCCTTCGTGGAAAACGGCGCGTTGGTGCTGATCGGCGCGACCACCGAAAACCCCAGTTTTGAGGTGATCGCGCCATTATTATCTAGATTAAAAGTGTTTGTTCTCAAACCTTTAACTGAAGAAGATTTAATCAAAATTATCGAGGTGTGCTTGGTGTATCTGAAAAAACTCAAGCCCAAATTATCGATTAATCAAGAAACCAAAGAGTGGCTGTGTCGGTACTCAGCGGGCGATGCCCGAAGATTACTGACTTTAGTCGAACACACATTTGAGATATATGGCGATCTCAAGCTTGAGTCACTCCAAACCACCCTGCAGGCCACCCAACTCAAGTATGACAAGCATGGTGAAGAACACTACGACACGATCAGCGCCTTTATCAAGTCAATGCGCGCCAGTAATACCGACTCGGCTTTGTATTACCTGGCGCGCATGGTTGATGCCGGCGAAGACCCCAAATTTATTGCTCGGCGCATGGTGATTTTTGCTAGCGAGGACGTTGGTTTGGCAGTGCCGACTGCTTTGGTGGTCGCAAACGCGGTTTTTGATGCAGTCCACAAAGTTGGGTACCCAGAAGCACAAATTACGCTCGCTCACGGCGTGGCATATCTCTGCCGATGCACCAAAAACCGCTCAGCCTATGATGCATATTTTTCTGCTTTAGCCGATGTCAAAAAATGGGGCAACCTACCTATCCCGCTGGAACTGCGTAACGCGCCCACCAAGCTAATGAAAGAGCTCCAGTATGGCAAAGACTACCAAATGTATCCAGATAAATCTCACTCTCTGCTTCCCGAAAAACTTAAAAACAAAAAATACTTTAAGTAAAGATTGACGCAAGGTTTGACGCGTATTATCGAATACGTGACTCGAACTTCCATACAAACAAATCTGGTTAAGGCTCTTAAGACAAGTACAAAAATACCGATTTTTTTTGGGAAACTGTCTAAAAAAAAATTGTTAGAATTAAATAGAAAACTTATTCAATCTGGTCATCGATTATTATCAAGTAATGATCTTTATATACATCCAAGAGTAATTAAAAAATTACAACTTAAGAGAATTGTTCAAGACAAAATGAGCCCAGATCAAGTTGCTGACATTGCTTTCAGCGCTATTCATAACGCCAAGTCGAAGGTTTTATCTACACAAAAACCTCACATAAAAATCTTTGTCAAAACCACAACAAATTTTGCCAATTCGGCATATGTAGCTGAGTTTGGTGGAAATGGATCAATTAAGAGCATCCACCCAAAAAACCTAAGAAAAATCCAAAGAAATTCTCTGGGAGGTCGGGGAGTTCCTCCATCAGGAGCTTTTCAGCTTAACCCTGCAGCCCCCATTCCTGCTATTCAGCGAACTAGCAAAACTATACTTGAAAAACTGCAAAAGTCAACCAAATAAAATGATCACACCAGAGCAAACATTATTCAAATACTGGGGCTATGAGCAGTTTCGGCCTGGACAACGGCCAGTTGTCCAGGCCATTCTGGATGGGCGAGACGCCCTGGCAATCTTACCCACTGGTGGAGGTAAATCAATCTGCTTCCAGGTCCCGGGATTGATGCTATCTGGGACAATGGTCGTGGTCTCGCCCCTAATTTCGCTGATGAAAGATCAGGTGGAGGCGCTCCGCCGCCGCCAGATCGCGGCGGCGGAGCTGACTAGCGCCCAAACTCAATCTGAAAAGACCACTGCTTTGCACCAACTACAGTCAGGTCAACTTAAATTCATCTACGTATCGCCAGAAAGACTCCAAACAGAATCTTTCGTCAAAGTTTGCCAGCAAATCGAGATTAGCCGACTAATAATTGACGAAGCTCACTGCATCAGCGAGTGGGGGCATGAGTTTCGACCTGAATACATGCAGATTGCAGGGTTTGTCAACAAAATTAACCAGCGCAACTTGCCCGTTGCCGCGTTTACCGCCACAGCTACACCTTTGGTCAGATCCGAAATTACCAGCTCCCTTGGCTTGAGCAAGCCAAAAGTTTTTCTGTCGAGTTTTGCACGCACTAATTTAAGACTCAACTGTCAACGTTGCGAGACAGTATTTGAACAAAACTTGAGTCTAATTAAAATTGTTCAAGCCCACTTTGGTGACAACGGTTTGGTGTATGCCTCTAGTCGGGCCGCCACCGAAACTTTGGCTGACTACATCAATCGTTGTTTTGACCAACAGTACGCGCTGGCATATCACGCTGGTCTTGATCAAGACCAGCGCAACCATATTCAAAAACTCTTCATCGCTGACCAAGCCCCACTGGTAATTGCTACCAATGCCTTCGGCATGGGTATCGACAAAAGCGACATTCGCTACGTTGTTCATTATCATTTACCCGGAAGCCTAGAGCATTATTACCAGGAAGTTGGTAGAGCGGGAAGAGATGGTCAAGTTTCTAGTTGTTATCTGCTTTACCAACCGCTTAACATCAAAATCCACCTTGGGCTAATTGAAACTTCAAATCATCTACAAAAGATGACACCAGAAACCAAACATTCATTGCGTAAGCTCCAAGCGATGCGGGACTACTGTCGGTACTTTGGTTGTCGCTCCCAATACATTCTTAATTATTTTGGTGAAAAAGGTGCAGAAAAATGTGGTTTGTGTGATCACTGTTCCAGTAATTCAAACGCTGTGTTTCAGCTAACTGATGAAGAAATCGACAGATTAATTCGGCTAAAGCGCTGGCGGCAAACAGCAACAAAAGCGTTTAACTTGCCGAAACAACTGTTGGCTTCAGATAAATTGCTTACTCAACTGGCAATCATCAATCCAAGCACAGAAACCCAATTGCGTTGTGTAGCTGGATTGGGGTTAGGCTGGTCTCAGCGGTTTTGGCCACTGGCCAAAACCGCTCTCAACTCCCTCTTGTAGTACAATACCACTTTGTCACACTGAGCTGGTCGAAGTGCGACAACATTACATATGCAAAAACACACACAGTCCATGACAATCAAAGAACTGGAATCTGAGTACACTCAGATCCTTCGGTTTATCCAAGCCAACTGGCCACTAGCCGACCAAAACCAACGGGTTTTTGCCCGGACAATGAAATTGGTGGAAGAGCTGGGCGAACTTAGCGACGAGTTACTGACCAGCATGAATCTTCAACGCGCCGACAAAACCGCCAAGTTCGCCCACGCCCATGTTGAAGATGAGTTGGCCGACGTGCTCGCTTCAGTTATCCTTCTGGGTTTAGAGCTTGGAATCGATATCGAAACCGTGATGAAACGCAAAATTGCGTTTACCAAAGAACGGTTCTCCATGGAAAATCAATTGAGTTGATTTGTTTTTGAAAAATCAATTTTTAAATTGATAAAACTCACCGTCGATAAATCCTAATTTTCGATAATATTCCCTGGTGCCGACGGCTGAGATCACAGCGAGTTTGGTAAACCCACGGGCTTTGGCGAGAGTTTGAGCCAAAGCCACCATTTTTTTGCCTAGGCCCAAGTGCTGAGCTTTTGTCTTCCCACTTTCTCCCACAGCTTCAACTTGGCCATAAACGTGCACTTCACGAATAATGGCACTATCGGCTAACTCTTCAACAAAGTTTTTTTCACTTGGTAAACTTAAGCGCAAAAACCCTAACAGTTTTTCTTCACCGCTCACCTTAGCAACTGCTTGAATAAAGATTTCTTGACTGACGCTGGTGGAATACTCAGTTTGCTTGATCTTGACTTTGGTGGGATCAAATCCGCGCCCGCGGATCTCGCGGGCGCGGATTTCCTTAACGTGTAACTTTCGTTTTACAATTTCCGCTTCAACCAACTGGCGAAAGTTGGTTTTTTTGTTGCCGACGACGATGTCGTCGGCCCCGATATCCCGCACCACTCGCGTCAGCCGACAGTACTCTGGAGTAGCGATAAAGCACTTAATTAGTAATTCTAATAACTCTTGTTCGCTGTACGGTCGCCACAATCCTTGCTCAAAGTACTGCATCAATTCTGCGGTCTCGATCAAAGAACACGGATAAATTTTGAGTTCATCTGGTTTGAAATCATCCTCAGCAAACATTTTCAAATAATCTTGATAATCTAACTCAGGACTCGAACCATATAAATTGGGCATCCAGTGTGCATGGATCTTAAATCCCGCTTGGCGCAAAAGTTTTACACCTCTTCTGGTCGCATCCACGTCGTGACCGCGATGGTTTTTCGCTAGCACTTCATCATTCAAGCTCTGAAAACCTATCTGGACTTTCGTCGCACCCAAGCGCCTAATCCTCAACATTTCTGCTGGCGAAATATTATCCGGTCGGGTTTCTATAACCAAACCAACACATCGACATTCAGTGGTTTCGTTAATTTTTTGCTCTTGCTCTAACTCACGCCACTCAGCTGTTTGAAACTGATCGAATCCAGCACGTCTTTCTGGTGCAACGTAAACTTCCGAAATTATTTGATTGTAAGTTTTGGCAATTTTATTACCGCTGATCTCATACTTTTTCAATGTCTGTTGATTTTTCTTCGGATCACTGCTTGGTGAGTAACTGTTGACCTTCTGGTAAACTTCACTCATTTGCTGATAATGTTTAATCACTGTTTGGCGCTCATCAGTTCGACCAAACTGATTGAGCGCCTCAAATACTCGCTTGATAAACCAAATCTGGTATTTTTCTGGATAAAACGACCACGTACCACCCAAAATGATCATCTCCACCTTACTCGTATCGTGACCGTTCGCCTGCAGTGCCAACAATCGATCGTAAGTCTGAAGATATGGATCAAACCAATTACGCTCCGCTCGTTGCGCTCCAGGCTCGTCGCTCAAGTAACTTTTCGGCATCCGCACATCACTTGGGCAAAAAATACACTTGCCGGGGCAGGGGAACGGCTTGGTCAAAATTGTCACCGGCGTCACACCAGACATGGTGCGCGTCGGTTTCTTCACCAAAAGTTTTTCAATTTTGGAACTAGCGGTTATCAATTTTGAACCTACAGCTTCATTGTAAGCACTGATAATTTCACTCTTTTTGAACAGATTACCATCAGGTTTAGGATACTTTTTCAATACCCGACTCAAATTAAACTTTGGCTGGTCAATAGTCGCAACTAACTCCTGTAGCATTTTTTGTAATACCTCTTCCATGGTGATAGGTATTATAATCTAGAAACTTCTTTATACCGGGCCTCAATATGAAAACTAAAGAACAAATTTCACATCACGTTATTATTCTTCCAGGATTATCAGACAATACAGTCAGCATACAACTTGCCACGAAGTGGTGGAGAATTTTTGGCATTGAAACACATATTGCATCAATGGGTTGGAAAAATCCCAACACCAACCTAGATCAAAAACTTGCCGAAATTATCGACCTAGCGAGATCGTTAGCAAGCAATGGAAGAGTGTCAATTTTAGGAACAAGTGCTGGTGGCAGTGCCGCTATTAACACCTTTCTTCTTGATCCAAAATCAATTCAAAAGGCTGTATCTGTATGTGGCAGACTAAGAGCTGGGAAGCATAACTTACGCTCTTTGGACAAAAAATCGGCATGTAGTCCGGCGTTCAGACAATCGGTTGTGGAATTAGAATATCAAGAACCATCAATGCCAGACGAACTACGAACAAGAATATTGACAATCACCGCTCTTTTTGGTGATGAACTTGTTCCAAGAGATACTAGTAAAATTAATGGTACAAATAACATTTTTGTTCCTTCTGCAGAACACGTCTTAACTATTGGTTTATCGTTAACAATTTTTGCCAAACCAATAATTAACTTTTTGAGAAAAGTATGAAAGCATCTACTATCAACCACCTGAACAAAATTAACCAACAGTTCTACGAGGCTGAAGCTCAAAGTTTTTCTCAAACGAGACGAGCTCCGTGGGCGGGGTGGAACAGACTACTAGCCCAGTTAGAACAAATCGAAAATAATCCAATCAAAGTTTTAGATATCGGTTGTGGCAACGGTCGGTTTGGGCAATTTTTATCAGCCAACGTTGATCGCCAAATAGAGTACACCGGCACTGACAACAGCCGCGAGCTACTAAAAATTGCCCGCAACAACAATCCCAACGCTGTCGGTAAAACGTTTAAATTTATCTATCAAGATTTAATTGAAGAATTACTCACCAATCAAGTATTTACTCAAAGCAATGATCACTACGATTTAATTGTGCTTTTTGGAGTACTCCACCACATCCCTAGTTTTGAGCTACGTCATAAATTACTCAGCCTACTGAATAATCTACTTTCTCCAAATGGTTTACTAGTTTTTACTGTTTGGCGATTTGGCGAGCTAGGCAGATTTAAAAACAAGCTGGCGAACCCCAAAAAATACAATATTAATCCAACTGAGCTTGAACCTGGCGATTACCTCGTTGATTGGCGCGACAAGTCTGTTCGCCAGACCAGCCCAGTAACCGATAAAAAGTCCGTCTCCGTTCGCTACGCACATGCGGTTTCTAAAACAGAAATTGAAAAATTGACAGATGGTCTTCCACCAATTGTTGAATCCTATCTCGCTGATGGCCAAGACAACCAAACTAATCAATATATTGTTATTAAACAAGTTTAAAGATTCTTGACAGAACTAGACAACAAACTGTTCAACAACAGCGCCTAATACATAGGCTATTGTCGCCGCAATCGCTCCCACACCTAGCATTTCCAGACCACCCAGCCACCACCTGGAATTAGTAAACCTAGTTTTAATTACACCAACAAAAAATAATGCCAAACCAGTAAATAAGATGGACAGACCAAATCGGTTTTGAATCAAAATCGGTGCTCCAACAGCTTGGATTAAGTATGGTAGTAGGGGCAAGCTACCAGCAATGACAAAAGCGATAAATGTTATCATTCCTGTTTTCCAAACACCACTCTGCAAATGAGATTGCTTATGGGCGCTTTCGCTCAAATCGCGAAAGCGCATCATTCTCTCCGACCGCTCACCCAAAAAATCCCCCAGTCCCATCGCAACGCCATCGGCGATCATGTTAGCAATGCCCAATATTACGACAACATTGGGAGACAGTTTTGCCCCTACCACACCAGCTACTACAGCAAAAGTGGTGACAATCCCGTCATTAGCTCCGAATACTGCTGATTTTAACAATCTAGGATCAAAGGTAGTTTTCATTAAACACAATTAATATATACCAGTTAATTACTAACTGTCTTCGGTTTGGGGCATAACTCCGTATATCAGCAACTCTTTCATCAACCGTAGTGCTGAACCTTTGAAGCCCATAAGACCATTTTCTCTCACCTGAGTAACACCGTTTCCTTCAGCTAAAGTTTTGAGTAACGCTTGGTCAAGAGGAGTTGGTTGTGACGAAGAATAAAAGATTTTTAAAGCTGGAATTAACTCAACAAACAACTCAGTCTTCCACATATTGGGTATCTCCCAACCATTTGCTCTCATCCAGTTATTAAACTGTGCGTAAGATCCAGGATCATGGATTGATTGCATGCGTCGGGCAATAGCATACAACCTATCCGAGCTATCTCTGTCTCTACCCAAATATCGGTGTTCTTGGCCTGGTTTTTCAACTACTTCTATTTTTTTCTGGGCAACTATACGAAAAGCTGCAAAATAAATATTATTCAAATTTGCGAGTAAATCTTCAGTTCTTGTGCCGTCTCCAACTAAGGTTTGAAAATAATCAAAGTACTTAGCTTGATCCGTTGCTAGCGCACTTTCCAACTCGAACATCATTATTCTGACAGCATCCGTAACATATTGACGATTTGTATTCAAATCATCAGCCACCTCAACAATTA
>DAOOPX010000029.1:0-9332 GCA_035388465.1 Candidatus Woesebacteria bacterium | reverse complement strand
AATCTATGAGACTAATAGCCGATAGGTTGAGGGATGAGTTGCGAGCTCAAGTTGGAGCTGATGATGTTTATGACTTTGTGCGGTTGCGTCAAAACGCAGATAGTGTGAGACAGAGACTTGTCCAAGATCGTTTGTTGGATAAGCTTCCACTTATTCAAGGTGCAAATAAGTTAGATCCAAATCGAATTGGAAGTATGGAAAATAACAGATCGCTCATCGCTGTGGTTGGCAATCATGGGTTTCGGGTTGGCGCGCAAACCCAACATGATGGCTCAATCCGTCCAGTCATATTTTATTATGACCGAACCGATGTAATGAAACGGTCAAGTTAATTTCGGACAATTTCTTCCAGTTGGTTGAAGTCGTCAATCACGAAATCAGACTGGGTGACTAGAATTTCGTTTTTGTCGTAAATCAAGTTGTGATCGGGCGGAAAAAATAATACACTGGTTACTCCAGCGGCGCGACTCGCCAAAATGTCCTTTGGCGAGTCGCCCACCATTATCACTTTTTTCTTATCTTTTTCAGCAATTCTCAACAATTCCAACGCTTTATTCACCGGCTCTGGATCAGGTTTGCGTTGAGTAACCATTTCCATATCAACGATTACTTGAAAATAATGGTCAATCTTGTGTCTTTTTAGAGTTGGTCGAATTTTATCCGCCCGCGACGAAGTCACGATTGCCATGGGCAAACCACTTTTGTTAATTTGCGCCAAAGTTTTTTTAACACCAGGATAAAGCCCCAATAGCTCCATCCTTTTTCGTGTCAATTGGTCCAACTGTTCACGATATTGCTCAATGTCAGTCACTCCCAACTTCAAACAACCGTCCCACTCGCCAAACTGATCGGTAATTTGTTTGTCCGTCGGATAGAGTCCCCGCTGGTGACACAGGTCACGGTAGCTACTCAACCAGATACTTAAGGTATCGGCCAAGCACCCATCCCAATCAAATAACACTGCTTGAAAATTAGATTTTGCTTGCATAACGATTCTAAAGCAAACTCACCTTTGTTCCAACTTTGCGGAAGTGGCTGTCATAAGTTAACAGCAGATCAAAGCCCCCTTTTTGATATGCGATAATTGTAGTTGCGTCGGTAAAAGATAAACCTTTATTCAAATATTTATCGTAATCATTCAGCGTTTGATCGAAGATATCTGGTCCAATTGGAAAAAGAAACAAAGATCTGATGTCTAACATTTCTTGAATATTGTCACGAGCAATTTGCGCGGTTTTTGCTCCAGCATCGTAGAGCACGCGGGTCAAAAACTCATCCATCACGTAGTCACTGACAAAAAACCGCGCTCCCACAGTTTTAAGCCTTTCTAGCTCGTTCACTGCCCGCTGATGGTACTGATCGTTCTCCACCATCAGTCCAATCAAAATTCCAGTATCCAGCAAAACTCGCATATTTTTTAAACTCCAAAATACAAGTTGTCAGGACGAGTCGACCAATCATTTTTCTTAGACTTTGGATATTTAATAATTCCAGCAAAAGACAAAATGTTTTTTTTGGACGCAACGTCTTTTATGTCTAGTTGTGCTGAGAAACGTAGAGCCATGATGTCTACCATTTGTTGAATGATTTTTGATCTAGTAACTCCTGTCATTTGAGCTGTTTGGTCGAAAATAGCAACTGATTTTGGTTCTAAATATACTTGGTATCTTTGCATATGGTGTATATATTACAAAACATGGTGTATGTTGTCAATAGCGATGAGAAAACAAAGCCCCCCTCCGAAGTCCCGCCGAAGTCCTTGACGAAGGCGGGACGAAGGAGGGGGGCTAATTGGTTTCACTCTTCGACAGACTCAGGGTGCCAATGTTACATCATTCCACCCATGCCGCCACCTGGTGGCATTCCTGGCTTTTCTGGCTCAGGAATATCGGTGATCAAACACTCTGTGGTCAGGATCATTGATCCCACACTCGCAGCGTTCTGTAACGCCACGATTGCTACCTTAGCCGGCTCAATCACGCCGTCTTTAACTAGATCACCAAACTCATTGGTCAAAGCGTTAAAGCCGTAAGTGGGGCTGGATTGATTCATCACCTGATACAGTACATATCCTGCATCTTGACCAGAATTAACCGCAAGCATTCGCAGCGGTTCTTGCGCAATCTGCTTGATTAGGTTAATACCCGTCTGCTCATCTTCAGAATCGGCTTTAAGTTTATCTAAAACCTTGGCCGCCCGAATCAGGGTGACACCGCCGCCGGGAATAATTCCTTCCTCGATCGCGGCTTTAGTCGCACCCTTGGCGTCTTTAACCCGCTCTTGGAGATTCTTCATCTCGATCTCAGTTGACGCACCAACCTGGATGACAGCCACACCACCAGTGAGTTTGGCTTTGCGCTCTTCTAGCTTCTCGATGTCAAAATCAGAAGTTGAGGCTTCGATCTCGGCTTCAATTTGAGCCACTCGACCATCGATGTCGCGCTGCTTGCCTTTACCACCCACAATTCGGGTGGCATCTTTGGAAGAACGAATTGAGTCTGCTCGACCTAAATCTTCGATTGTGACATCCTTAAGTTGGCGCCCGGTTTCCTGAGAAATGTAGTTAGCACCAGTCAAGACAGCAATGTCTTGCAACATCGCTTTACGCCTGTCTCCAAACCCGGGCGCCTTGACTGCTAACACGTTGAAAGCACCGCGTAGTTTGTTGACTACCAGGGTGGTTAGAGCTTCGCCCTCGACATCATCAGCGATCAGCACCAAGTTTTTGCTGATCGTCATAAATTTTTCCAAAAACGGCAACATATCCTGAATACTGCTGATTTTGTAATCGGTCACCAAAATATGGGGACTCTCGATTACTGATTCCATATGGTCAGCATCAGTGACGAAGTAGGGCGAAGCGTAACCTTTGTCAAACTCCATCCCATCTTTATGCTCGATAGTGATATCCAAGGTTTTACCCTCCTCTACCTCCACCACCCCATCTTTACCCACTAGCTTCATTGCCTCGGCGATTTTTTTGCCGATCAACTCATTTTGTGCCGAAATGGTAGCCACTTTTTCCCAGTCTTCTTCTTTGACGGGCTTGGCTAAACGTCTTAATTCAGCAACAACTGCCTCAACCGCGCGATCAATTCCGCGTTTCATGATCATTGGGTTGGTGCCGGCAGTGACATACTTCATACCTTTGCTGGCAATGTGTTGAGCCAAAAGAGTGGCGGTCGTAGTGCCGTCTCCGGTCATATCGTTAGTTTTGGAAGCGGCCTCTTTGACCAGTTGCGCGCCCATGTTCTCAAACTTGTCTTCAAGCGTAATCTCTTTCGCAACGCTGACCCCGTCGTGAATGACGTTTGGCGCGCCCCAAGAGCGATCAATCGCCACATTCCGGCCTTTGGGACCAAGAGTGGTCACCACGGCCGCGGCCAGTTTATTAATGCCCGCCAACATTTTTTGTCGGGCGTCATCAGAAAACATTAGTTGTTTAGCTGCCATAATTTATCCTTTCGCTGTATTTTTCACAAATATTTACTAATTACTTGCCGATCACGGCCAAAACGTCTTCAAATTTCAAAAATTGGTACTCTACGTCGCCAACCTTAAAGTCGTTACCACCCCATTTTTTGTAGATGACACTGTCACCTTTTTTCACTGGGCACTTAATCTCTTTGACTCCGCTCTCCCAAATCGCCTCTCCACAAGCAAGCACTATGCCATGTTGAGGTTTGTCTTCGCTACTGTCTGGCAAATAAATACCCGAAGCAGTCTGCTTCTGTCCCTTTGCCGGCTCGACTAAAACATAACCGGGCAAGGGTTTTACTTGATTAATATTGATAGTGGTCATTATCCACTCCTTTCTCTTGATTTGATTGATAAAATTACTCAGGTAGTTAGCAAACTCGAAATTGTTCTGCTAAGAATTCAGCAGTGATGATAAGCGAGTGCTAATTGTTTGTCAACTGGAAAATTCGCCAATTTTGAGCTTATAGATCAAGAATGATGAAAAACTGTTTGCTCCGCAACCGCACTGGACTTAGATTCGTCCGGTTGCGGCTTATGGACACTCTCGATTGGGTGCTCAACCACCAAGGTCTCACGCTTGTTTGAGTCAATAGCTTTAACTGTCGAGAGAAGAAAGCCTTCACAATTTATTCCTCGATACTCAAATGATTTCTGTAGTTCCAGTTTAATTTTTTCCTCCACTTGTTCACGATAATGTTGGATTTGATCCAGAGTCAGCTCAGAGAAAGTGGTGGCAATTTTACTGCGCGAGATCGGTCGGACAATCTTGGACACCATGTGTTCACCTATATTTTCCCATAGCTCTGGAGCGTTCTTTTTGTCAATCCGAAACATTACCGAACCTTCAATGGTGACGCTGCGACCGTCTTTGGTAGTTGCCTCAATGGGCAGATCGCCAAGTGCATCTTTGTTACCGGTGTGATCGAAACCGTCTTTGATTGAGTACTCAAGAATCTGGGCGTTGAAAAGCTTGGCGATCTGCCAAAACGGAATTTTAAAGTGAAGACCTGGACCCCACACTTTGGGCAACACCCCCCGTCCCCGATCGTAAACACAAGCCACGTGTCCAGGCGGGACACTGATGAAAAACCCACCTACCACTTCATCAACCAAGAAAGAAACCACTAAACGATCAAACTCCATATGTGCTTATTCTATCACTACTAGCTACGCAATTGGTGACCTTGAGACAAAATTTTATCGACCATATCTTCCGTCTCTTTGAGTCCATTGATCAATTCTGAGGAAAGTTTGATGCTCTCCATATCGGGACTAACGTGATCTAGGGTACGATTTGACATCTCGACAAAAAGAGAAAATGCTCTGGTCAAAGTGTCGACGTTTTCCCCTAGCCACATGTTGCGCTGGGTAGGTGGTAAAGAATCTAGATAACTGAGTAGCCCTCGAAGAGCACTTAACTCTCGCGTGCGAATTAGTAGTTGAATTTGTGAGTTGGCTTGGACTGACATAGGTATCTAAAAAAGATTATATCAGACCTTCGGTTTATAATACCCAAATCATGCAGGTACTGAAATTGTCCGAGCTATCAACAGAAACAGTGATTAAACAAGCCATAATAGTTCTCAAAAATGGTGGCCTAATCATTTTTCCCACCGAGACAACGTATGGAGCTGGAGTGATCGCAACTAATCAGGCAGCGGTCAACAAATTGCTTGAATATAAAACACGTCGTGAAGGCAAACCGCTATCAATAGCGGTTTGCTGTCAAGAAATGGCGGAACAATATGTGGAGCTAAATGTCCAGGCAAAAACTCTGTATCAGCAGTTTTTGCCTGGACCAATTACGGTAATTTCAACCGGGAAACATCAGCTCGCTGCTGGGGTGGAATCCGAATTTGGCACACTCGGAGTCAGAATTCCTGATTATCCACTGCTCTTGGAGCTAATCAAGACACTGGGGCAACCAATCACCGCCACATCGGCAAATGCGTCGGGTAAAAAAAGACCATACAGCATTCCCGATTTACTCGATAGATTGTCAGAAAAACAAAAAAACTTGATTGACTTGATTATCGACGCGGGTCAACTACCGAACAATCCGCCTTCAACGGTAATTGATACGACTCACTCCACACCCGTAGTGTTTCGTCAGGGAAAGGTGAACATTGGCGCTAAACCCACAATCCAGCTGGAATCAACGAGTGCCAACGAAACCAAGAAAATAGCAGGAAAGTTGCTGCTTAAACATCAAGACAAGCTTAAGCATAGTGCGCTGATTTTTGGTCTAAATGGCCCGCTGGGAGCGGGCAAAACTGTGTTCGCTCAAGGAATTGCTGAGTACCTGCAGATCAGCGCGCCCGTCGTCTCACCCACCTACTCATATATTGAAGAGTACCACTTTAGCAAAAATCAGCTAAAGGGTACGCTTTATCACGCTGATGTGTGGAAAGTCGACTCAGAAGCAGTGTTCAACAAATTGGAGTTTGAACAGTTGCTCAAACCTGGCAATGTGCTGGTTGTCGAGTGGTACTTACAAGTCCAAGCTTGGTTGGCAAAATTAATCAATAATAATAAAGCAACTGTGGTTGAGGTCGCGATTCGCGACCTCAACCAGACTCGCTTACTTGAGATAAATGAGATATAATAATGTCATGTACAATTGGTCACACACCGATCCTAACAAACTAAATTCCCAAGAATCCCGCGAAATTTGGCAGTTGGAGCAAGCGATCAACTTCGGCTTAAACGATAGTAAGTTATCGCGTAGCTTACTTTTGAAACATTGGCAAAAATTACAAATCGATCCTTACAAAAAGCAAGCTCTTGAAACCCTACTCTTTCCAAACCAATGAAAGCCATTGAGCAACCTTACAAATTAACCAAAAAACAACAACTGTTGCTAGAATTGGTCGCTAAATCCAACTTGGTCAATATTTTTTATCTGACTGGTGGTACTGCTTTGTCAGCATTCTATCTAAAACACAGATTTTCTGAAGATTTAGATTTTTTTTCTGAACAAGAGTTTGATCAATTGGAAATAACCACTTTTTTTAAGAAAAATCAAAAGCAACTAGGCTACAGTTCAATTGACATTCAAACTTCGTTCAATCGTTTCTTGGTCTTTTTGCGATTTGCTAAAGATCATGTTCTAAAAACTGAGTTTACTTACTACCCATTTCCAAGAATCGAAAAAGGTTATTATTTCCATAAATTACAAATTGACAGCCAACTAGATATTGCCACCAATAAGTTGTTTACCATTGCTCAAAAACCAAGATCAAGGGACTTTGTCGATTTGTTTTTCATACTAAATAAAACCGAGCTAACGATTAGGGATCTTTACTATCACGCAAAAAATAAATTTGATTGGCACATTGATCCACTCCACTTAGCGGGACAGTTTAATAAAATAGACGACTCTGACTTATCGATGTTGTACAAGCCAATTAAACTTGACACTGTGCAAAAATACTTTCAATCTTTAATCGCCAATTTCCAGTCAGAAATTTTACAGAAATGAAATTGTTCCCCATAACTTTAGCGATTGATACCTCGTGTGACGAAACTGCGGCGGCAGTGACATGTGGACTGGAAGTATGGTCCAATATAGTGGCTAGCCAAACTGAGCTACACAAACCGTATGGCGGCGTGTTCCCCACGGTGGCGAAATTAGCTCACCAAGAAAATATTGAAAAAACAGTGGTGGCCGCTCTGCAGCGCGGCCACATTCAGCCAAGCGAAATCGAACAGATTGCAGTCACGATCGGCCCCGGGTTGGCACCGGCTCTGGAAGTTGGAATCGGATACGCCCAAAAGTTAGCGAAAGAACTTGACGTTCCGCTAATTCCGATTAATCACGTTGAAGCTCATCTGCTTTCTTGTCACGTTCTGCAACGACCAATTAATAAATGGCAAGGATTAACAATTGAGAAAAAACGAGCCGGACAGCACACACAACAATATTGGCAGACAATTAACTTACCTGCGTTGGGAATTATTGTCTCAGGCAAGCACACCGCGTTTGTACAAGTTGGTGAAAGCGGGCGTCATACTGAGCACAGTCGAAGTACGACACCCTTCGATTCCGTCTTCAATTGCATTCAGCCTGACATTGCTCAGGGTGACAGCGCCACCATCGACCGAATTCCTGGTCTTAGATTAAACAACCAAGATAACCTACCATGGCTAAACTCGAAAATATTTCACTACACCATTTTAGGTCAAACAGTTGACGACGCCGCAGGCGAAGCGTTGGACAAACTTGGCCGGCTGCTCAACCTCGGTTACCCTGCGGGTCCTGTGATTGAAGAGTTAGCAAAAAAGGGAAACGCTAAAAAATACCCTTTACCATTGCCAATGACTGAAAGCAAAAATTTCAACTTAAGTTTTTCGGGGTTGAAAACTTACACCCGAAACTTTATCGAAAAGGAATGGGGGCATACTCCACCGAACAAGCAAGAAGTATATGATCTCGCTGCGAGTATACAATACGCTGTATTTAGGCATATTTGCAATAAATTGGATAAAATACTTTTAGCTAAAAAAACCTATAGTAATTTTGACCAAGTTTGGCTGGGGGGCGGTGTGGCCGCCAACGCAACCCTTCGCTCAATGCTGCGCCAAACGCTTAAGAAAAATAAAATTACAGCAAAGTTGCTGACACCGGCAAACAATAAGCTGTGCGGCGACAATGCCGGGATGATCGGTATTGTCGCCGCACCCGCTTTAACTTAATCTCTCTCAAATTAACTGAAAACAATTCATGCAAACTACCTTAGCAAAAAGTCAGAAGATGCAAAAGATAAGCCAGATATAAAATAAGTCCTCAAGTTTTTAATCGAAAAGCATTACACTCTATTCTGTTGATTGCTCGGCTTGGTCATCCTCTGTTTCTGGCAAGCTCTCTAGCCGCATTACTTCATCCACCATCGCTTGTGCAGCCTGATTGAGACGTTCCTCCATATCCACACCGGTTTTGGCCTTGTACTCGTCTCGCAGAGTAATAAATCGTCTTTCTAAGTCTTCATCTTTCGCGATCTCGTTCACTCGATCTTCGCCAATTGTGGCGGCGGCTTGAGCCGCCGCCCCCGTCCACAAATCTCGGCTCAATTTCCCCACGACAAATCCAGCTGTTTCCGGATCGACTTCTTTCTCGATTAGATAATTTGCCAACTGGGCAAACGCAGGAAAAATAATATTTATACTATTTTGGGCAGGTTGGGTATCCATATTTCTCCATTTATTAATTATTTGTATTACTTATCATTTGATTAATACATTTACGATTTTCTATGCAGCCATTTCAACTTCTTGCTGATAAGCTTCGTTTTGTTTATCAACCACTCTGCCTAATAAATCTAGTGCTGGAAATCGATGACCTGTGCCTTGATTATTCACTTCTTGACCATACCTATCAAGTGCGCTTGCGCCCTCAATTTTGATGTCATCTACGGGCATTCCTTCGATTACTTTATTGATAGCCTCCAGATCAGCAGTAGTCAAATCTGTATTTAAGACACCCCCATCACCCGTACCGATATTTAGTCTCATCATCAGTTGCCTGACTGGGGACATTTGAGAGAAGTCTTTTGATTCTTGGAATTTTGCCCAGGTATCGTTGCTTACCTCAATCACTTTTTCTGCCTGCTCTTGGGTGTCCAATTGCAGCTCAACACCCAATCTTTCCTCAGCAACCAACACGTCTTTGACGAAGTCCATTGCAATTGTTTTCGCTTCTTCATCGACAAATTTTACACCACTATTTTCAACCCATTGTTCGCCCTGGCCCCATTTTGACAAAGGTTTTTCTGCGGCTGGTACAACTGACTCTACAACTGGTTCAGCTTGTTCTCCAAAAACCTTTTCCACAGCTGCGTCTAGCACCTCTTTTT
>DAOOPX010000028.1:0-9349 GCA_035388465.1 Candidatus Woesebacteria bacterium | reverse complement strand
GAATTGTTGGGTTACCCAATGTAGGGAAATCTACTTTGTTTAATGCGCTGCTGAAGCGGCAAGCGGCTTATGTGGCCAATTTCCCTTTTGCTACAATCGAACCAAATGTGGGTGTGGTGCCGGTGCCGGATGGCCGGCTGGATCAGCTGGCCCAAGTAGTGGGCACCAGCGTGATCAAGCCGGCTACAGTTGAGTTTGTTGACATTGCTGGGTTAGTCAAGGGTGCACATCTAGGAGAGGGTTTAGGTAACCAGTTTTTATCCCATATTCGTGAGGTTTCGGTGATTTGCCACGTAGTGC
Source organism: Candidatus Woesebacteria bacterium (assembly GCA_035388465.1). Lineage (GTDB taxonomy): Bacteria > Patescibacteriota > Microgenomatia > UBA1400 > PJMF01 > DAOOPX01. The sequence continues at coordinate 9,049 of DAOOPX010000028.1, read as the reverse complement.
GCGCGTTTGAAGATGCAAACATCATTCGTGAAGGAGCGGTTGGCCCGGTTGAAGATTTGCTGACAGTTCGCACCGAGTTGCAGCTGGCAGACTTGGCTACTTTAGAAAAACAAGTTGAGCCAAAAGGAAGAGCTGACAAAGAAGCAAAAGAACGATGGCAAGTCGTGGGTGAGTTAACTCAAGCTTTGAGCCAAGGTAAACAGGCTAGTGAAGTAATTAGCGGTCAGCACGGTGAGGCTGAGCGAAAAAAGTATCAGTTTATCGTTAAAGAGCTGTCATTACTGACCGCTAAACCGGAGTTAATTGTGATTAACGTGGGAGAAGACCAACTTGGGTCAAACTCCATTGACCAATTGAGTGATCAGTCAGCTCAATTGCTTAATGAACCAAGAGAAAAAGTAGTCGTAATGTGTAATAAGATCGAGAGCGAGTTATCCAGCTTGAGCGATGAAGATCAAAAGCTTTATCTCAAGGATTTGGGAATTGATCGGCCAGGATTGGAAAGACTGATAGCTGGTGCGTACCAAACTCTTGGTTTACAAAGTTTCCTCACAGCAGGAGTAAAAGAGGTGCGAGCATGGACTATCCCAGTGGGCACGACAGCACGCAAAGCAGCTGGAGTGATTCACACTGATTTTGAACGGAAAATGATCGCAGTTAATGTAGTTGAGTACAATGAGTTCATCCGCTTGGGAGGTTGGAAAAGGGCGAAAGAAGCGGGTAAGCTCCGGACTGAGGGTAGAGAATACCTGATGCAAGAGGGCGATGTGGTAGAATTTCTGATTGGCAGCTAAATTTCCGTGTTATAATCGTTGTTGTAAATTGAACTAAAATTGAGTTGCTCTCCGCCGCTGTAGACAGCGGCGGATCCAAAAGCTTCAGAACAACTCAACGAAGAAGGGAGCGATAATGAAAATATTAGCAGATAAAGAGGTTCGTCAATACGAACTGACTTTTCTTTTGCCGGGCGAGCTGACCTCAGTAGAGCTGAAAAAAATTCAAGAGTCTTTGTTCGAGTTAGTTACCAAACACAAGGGTGCAGTTGTTTCTCAATCAGAATGGGGAAAGAAAGAGTTGGCCTATACTATCAAGCACACTGGAAAAAAACATACTCAAGCCGAGTATTTTCATTGGGTAGTTGAGTTTGCTCCAGTTAGAGTTACCGCTTTCGAACAAGATTTACGATTACGCAGCGACTTACTTCGCTACTTATTAGTCACAGCTAGACCAGAAGTGACGATAAATACCGAAAAATATAGTAATAACGAACTTGAGGAAAAAGAGTAATTGTTTGTCAGTAGGAAAGGATATTTATGTCATCGCGTTCATTAAATAAAGTTATGCTAATTGGTAACTTGACCAGAGACCCAAATTTGCGGTTCACCCCGAATAATACTGCCGTGTGTTCGTTTGGCTTAGCCACCAACCGTACTTGGTCTTCAGATGGGGGTGACAAACAAGAGAGCGTTGAGTTTCATAATATTGTGGCATGGTCTAAGTTGGCTGAAATTTGTGGTCAACTGTTGCACAAGGGTGATAAAGTATATGTGGATGGACGATTACAGACCCGCAGTTGGCAGGGTGACGATGGAGTTGAGCGTCGGACCACTGAGGTGGTGATCGATAATATGATTATGCTGCGCTCATCTGGACCAGGATACTCAAGTGGTGATTCTCAAGACACGGATGATAATTACGGTGAAAACGGTGGAGGAACAAATTATTCGAAACCAGCTCAACCCAAGAAAAAGGCAGCTGCAAAGAGTAAGAGTGCGACACCTTCATCGGACCCCGATCCAGTCGATGCTGTTGAGGTCACTCAAGCAGAAGATATTGCAGACGACATTCCATTTTAAGTGGTAAGTAAGGAGAGTTCATCATGAAACCAAAAAAAACCAAAAAAAGAATTTTGATTAGGCACAAAATTAATGTGACTCCTGAGCAAATTAGTTATAAAAACTACCAGTTTTTGTATCAATTTGTCTCGGAGCAGGGAGCAATTGTGCCGCGCGCGGTGACTGGGATTGCTTTGAAAAACCAGCGTTTGCTAGCTAGAGAGATTAAGCGCGCACGCCATCTCGGTCTTTTGCAATATACTCAAACAGTCTAATTCTTGTTTGATCTGATTGAGCCGGAGTTTGTTTCAACTCTTAACAGAGTATAAGTTAATGTATACAATGTTGCGAATGAAAAAGGGTTTATCTATCAGTGCACGCTTGATCGTAGCCGTTTTGCTAATTGCTTTGGGCAGCGTGATTCAATATAGGTTTCTTTTGTGGGAGAAAATTGATTTAATTGCTCGACCGGGTTCAGTCATTAGTGAAAAGTTCCAAACCGATAAGTCCGCCAACTACAAACAAAAAACAGTTGACCCAGAGTCAATTGATTTAACCTACTTTTGGGAAGCCTGGTCACACCTGCAAACAGATTATTTGAAGTCTGAAGAAATGGACGAGGCTAAAATGGTTGAAGGGGCGACCCAAGGCATGGTAGCTGCCCTGGGCGACCCATATACGATGTATTTACCTCCAGAAGATAATCGGCGCAGCGGTGAAGACTTGGCGGGCACTTTTTTTGGCGTTGGAATTGAGTTGGGATACAAAGAAGGAATTCTCGCAGTGATGGCACCACTGCCGGGTACGCCGGCCGAACAGGCCGGCGTAAAAGCTGGAGATTTAATTCTCAAAGTTAAGGATCCAGGGATAGAGTTCGAAGAAGAAACTTCCGGATGGTCACTGCAAGAGGCTGTAAATCATATCAGAGGGCCCAAAGGCAGCATGGTGACTTTGACTTTATATCGAGATGATAACGGTGCTGAGCCGTTTAATGTGGAGCTACGGCGTGATGAGATTTTAGTCAACTCGGTAGAGATTGAGTTTGTGGAGCAAGGTGGTCAAGAGTATGCCCACCTCAAATTAATCCGTTTCGGTGAGCGGACAATGGAAGAGTGGAACGAAGCAGTCAAACAAATATCAGCCAAAAAATCAAATTTGGGAGGCATTGTTCTTGATGTACGCAACGATCCGGGTGGATTTTTCGATGTGGCAATTGATATCGCCAGTGATTTTATTCGCAATGGTGTTGTGGTGTCGCAAAAAGGCAAATATTCTTCGAAAGATTACACTTCGCGAGGGACCGCTCGTTTGGCAGATTTACCGTTAGTTGTATTAGTCAACGGTGGTAGCGCCAGCGCCTCCGAGATCGTCGCTGGCGCTCTAAGAGATCAACTCGGTACTAAGCTAGTTGGTGAGCAGACTTTTGGCAAAGGTAGCGTTCAGGATCGTCGAGAGCTATCTAACGGTGGAGGTTTACATATCACAATTTCTCGCTGGCTACTTCCTGGTGGTAGTTGGATTGATGACAAAGGCATGAGTGTTGACATCGAGGTAGAAGACAATCCAGAAACCGAACAAGACGAAGTTTTACTCAAGGGAATTGAGAGCTTGCAAAGTTTGTGATTTTTAGATAAATTAAGCGGTGTCTATGCAAGAAAACCGATCTATTTCTAACATACCCAAAACTTGGATATTAATTTTGCTTTTCATGATTGGAGCCTACTTGGCTGGATTGTGGTCAAAAGACACGATTGAAAAGCCAGTTTGGTTGAAAAACCTTGGTTGGGCTGATCAGTTGTGGCCGGCTGCTGATGAACAGCAGCCGGCAGAAATTTCCCCTTTGGGTGAGCTAATTGAAAACAATCAAGAACTGACTGTTCCCGACATTGTCGAAGCAGCTTCTGAATCAGTGGTGACAGTTTCGATTAAAAAACAGCAGGCTGTTTACTCTCCCTTTGGTACTGGGATATTTGACTTGCTGCCATTCGGTTTTGATCTGCCTGAGGGACAGAGTGTTGAAGAAGTTCAACAAGATATTGGAACTGGATTTGTGGTCGAAGATGGTAACCTGGTGGTGACCAACAAGCATGTTGTAAGTGACACTAGGGCAGAGTACTCGGTGATTGATGAAGAAGACAATGAGTATGTGGTGACGAATATTTATCGAGATCCAGTCAATGATATGGCGATTATCAAAGTTGAGGGCTTACGTAAGCCGGCGCTTCCTCTAGGAGACTCAGACAAAATTCGAGTAGGCGAGAGCGTGATTGCTATTGGGACAGCTCTTGGAGAGTTTCGCCATACTGTTACTACTGGTGTGGTGTCTGGTTTGGGTCGAGGAATTACGGCTGGAAATGGTTTTACGGCGATTGAGCAACTAGAGGGAGTAATTCAGACCGATGCTGCGATTAACCCTGGTAATTCTGGCGGACCGCTGATTAATGCCAGGGGAGAAGTGATTGGAGTGAACGTAGCGGTTTCTCAATCAGCTGAAAACATTGGTTTTGCCATTCCGATTAACGTTATTAAATCATCGTTGGAAAACTTTAATCAAACTGGCCAGTTCGAGCGACCTTTTTTGGGTGTCAGATACCAAATGATCACCCAAAAAGCGGCCCTGGCCAATGAAGTGCCGCAGGGAGCATACATTATTGAGGTAACTGAGGGTTCAACCGCGGCCGACATCGGCATTGTGCCAGGTAATATTATCACTAAAATTGGCAACACTTCACTCAAAGATGAAGAACTGGCAACAATTCTCAATCGCATGAAAGTGGGAGAACGGATCGAGATTAACTGGTGGGCAGACGGCGAAGAAAAATCAACGGTGACAACCCTCAAATCTTCTCAATAAATTACTTATTCGAAATCTTCTGTTGCGACATTGTCTTTGCCATCAGCAACGTTTTCGGATGACTGAGAAATTTGGCTATGAAGATCCTGCAGTAGTTTGGTTAGCTCACCGCCAACGATCGTTTCTAGGCTGTACCAACTTTGTTTGGTGCGATGATCAGTTACCCGATTTTGGGGGAAATTGTAGGTACGAATTTTTTCGGCGCGCATGGCGCGACCGATGCCAGATCTGGCTTCGCCGAGGTCGCGCAACCTTTTTTCTTCTTCAACTTCCCAGATTTGAGAACGAAGTAAATCGAGGGCAATATTCCGATTCTGCGCTTGTGACCGCTCGCTGCGAGCGGTCACCACCAGCTCTGTGGGTCGGTGAGTGAGGCGGACAGCGCTATTGGTTTTATTGACGCTCTGTCCGCCCGCTCCAGAACTACGCATAAACTGCCACTCTAAATCTTCGTCGCGAATCACCACTGCATGTGGGGGGACTTCGGGTAGGACAGCGACTGTGGCTGTGGATGTATGAACCCGTCCCTGACTTTCGGTTTCGGGTACGCGCTGGACGCGGTGGACGCCAGTTTCATAACGAAAAAGTTCGTATGGAGAAAGACTGATCTCACCATCATTTTCGTTTAAAACGAACAAAGTTTTACCTGAGATCTTGATTACATTATCATCTACGAAAGTGAGGCGAAAATTAGTCAGTTCAATGAATCGGGAGTACATCCGCATCAGATCATCTGCCCAAATTTTGGCTTCTTCGCCTCCGGTTCCGGGACGGAACTCAATGGTGCAGTTAGAGCGGGTGGTCGTCACCTGCGACTCAGTTGTTTGTGGTTCATCGTACAACTGACTCGCGTTTTCTAGTTGTACTAACTCTGCTTGTAAGCGAACGATTTCTTCGTTCGCCAACTCGGCAAAAGAACTATCTTGTTCTGCCAACTCTTGAGTTTGTTGAATCTGTTGTTTGAGTTGATCAATTTGCTGGTGATAGGGGTTGGGATGAGACATTCTTTTTTTCAGTTTTCACGCTTTGCCTCATATCAGTTTGTTTGTCGCGCAAGATTTCTCGGTAGCTTTTGTGATCTTCTTCGGCACCATCTGTGGCGCCCAACCTTTTAATTTTCTTGGCTTTTTTGGTGGGTTGCGCCGATTGAGCTTTCTGCATTTTTTGGATGAACTTATCCACCCGACCCTGGCGATCGACAAAGCGCATCTCGCCAGTGAAAAATGGGTGGGAAAACGAAGACACGTCCAGCTTGATAACGAAGTGTTTCACTCCATCAATTTCGCGGGTCTCATCACTAGTAATGGTTGAGTAACTAATAATTTCTTTGCCAGTACTAGTGTCGACAAATATTACTGGATTAAGCTGCGGATGAATTCCTGTCTTCATATTTTTCCTTTAGTTTCAAGGCAAGTAGTATATCATACAGCTTGAGTTTTTATTGTTTGAACAGCCTCGGTAAGGGCAACTGTGCTTTGCTCTCCGGTTTTAAGATTTTTGATAGTTAAAGTGTTGCTAGCAATTTCTTCTGCACCTAGGATAGCTACAAACGGAATCTGTTTTTGGTCAGCTAGTTTAAACTGTTTGGCTAGCTTATCTGGCTGAGGGTAAATTTCTGTGGCAATACCGGCGGCGCGAAGAGTTTGGGCTAACTCGAGCGCTGACGTGATGTTGTCAGAATCAAATAGAGTGATGAGTACTTGAGCCGAGTTGCCTGTAGTGGGGATTAAGCCTTGTTGGTCGGCCAGCTCGACGATTCGATCAAAACCTAGACCAACGCCTACTGCAGGTATGTCTTCACTTCCTGAGAGCTGGCTGATAAGTTGATCGTAGCGCCCGCCACCACCCAACGAATTTTCTAAAACGTCTTTGATTTTCACCTCGAAAATCATGCCAGTGTAGTAATCCAACCCGCGGGCGGTGGCGGGCGAGAACACCAGTGCTTCAGCGGAAACGCCTAGTGCTTGAGTTAACTTAATAATTTCACTCAAATTGTCACTCTTGGGAGCGTTAGTAATTGCTTCGAGAACTTGTGATGCCTGTTGAGCATCTAAGCCTTTGTTTGTTAACTCAGCTTTTACCTCGTCTTTACTCAGTTTATCCAGCTTATCAATAGTTTGAACGATCGAAAAAACCGTAAGCTTTTCGTTAGCAAATGGCTGGAGAGTATTAAGCAATACCTGACGATCGTTAACCACTAATTGTACGTTGGTGAATCCCAATTCTTTAAAAGTATCGTAAGTACAGGCCAAAATCTCGGCGTCGGCCACGGGCGAAGTGGAGCCAAAAATGTCGATGTCACACTGAGTGAACTCGCGGTAACGACCTTTTTGTGGTTTGTCAGTGCGAAACACGTTTTGGATCTGGTAGCGACGGAAAAATTTAGGTAGTTGCTCGGCGTATTGAGAGAGAATCCGCGCTGTAGGCACAGTTTGGTCGTAGCGCAAACCTACTTGGCGTTCGCCGCGGTCGGTGAAGGTGTAAACCATTTTGTCGGCTTCGTCGCCGTACTTGCCCAGTAATAACTCAGCGTACTCCAGTGTGGGTGTTTCCAGCGCCACGAAGCCGTACCTAGCGAAAACCTTGATAATCCGCGCTTGTACCCAGTCGCGTTTTTGTTTTTCAGCTGGCAAAATATCACGAAAGCCCTTGAGGGTTTGAGGAGTGTTAGTAGTCATATACAACGTCTTTGTAATTAATTATTACTTGTAGTTTATCATCTTGGGTGGAAATTTGCAGAGTGGCTCCAGAAGGTTGTTTAACCAACCTTTCGCCTGTCAGAGCAAATAGTGCTAACGATCCTGATCCACAGGCAGATTCCCACACCAGACTTCGAGTTGCTTTGACATAAATCACTGGCTGAATAACTTGCTTACTATAGAAAATTATGCCTGCAGCTGGCGATGTTTGAGACAGTTTTTCAAGCCAAGATTTTTTGGATGGTTTTAATTTTTTTGCATTCCTTAGACCATAAACCAGAAGAAAAACAATTCCCTGTAGTTCAACCCAGCAGCTTGATTTGTCAACAAATTTGATAATTGATTTGGGCAAGGTGAGGTAGAGTTGCCGATCTTTTTTTTCAACTTCAACCAACTGTTTTAATCCTGAAGTAACGAAACTTACTTTAGACTCTTTAGCTCTCGTCATAAACCAAACTCCTGCGGCCAGAGTACCAACGATACTCAGCTCGTTACCCATCATGGTAAATTTGGGGTAGGGGAGTTTGGTGGGATTAATAAAACCAACTTGCTCAATAAGCGGATTTCCGTCCATGATTGATCTGGCTTGTGCCGCTCGCGACTCAGCCGCGAGCGGCACAGCACTGACTTCAACTAACGCAGTAGCTTGTCCGGCAATGCTGATTAATGAATACTGGATTTTTTTCATCTGCACCTTTCTACTTTAGTGACCGCCTTTGTCGGTGTTGGGTGTACTTAACCAGTTTTGCCACCGCCTAATAGATGGACTAGTCAGAACAAATCCTCCCATGCCTAAGCATTTAGCTGCCGCCAAAGCTGTTTCCAGTGTCATCCATTCTTCGTTGAGCAGATAGGTGAATGCGTCGATTGGTTTGGTAGTCAAATCAATTCCTTGATCTTTACCTCCACGCTCCAGTGCTTCTGGCAATTGTGTTAAATCTCGACCGATAAAGTAAAAACCTGTTTGAGTACCGTATCTTCTTTCAGCATTTTCTGGTAATTTTATATCCAATCGCACTGGACCTCGTGCCAACTGTTCTACCAAAGCTGCATATTGTGGAGCCATTTCAAGATTCTGTTGACCACCGGTAATTTGTTCGACCAAGCTCTCAACTTGATCATCAATTGCTTTTCTTAGCGCCCAATAGGCTTCTTGTTCACCTTGTGTCCACATAATCCATGGTTTTGAGTTTTCCTTCATTTGTGTTTCAAGTTGCCGGCGTTGCTCCATTAACTCTTCAATCCACCAAAGAGGAATATTTCCATCAGTGGGCGAGTTTTGAATGTCTGGGCGATATCCAGGTGCCACGACAAACGGATCTGTTTGTCGCTCCATTGGAAGTCGAAAGCTCGCTTCTTCCTCGGATCTTAATCTATCTATTACTAATGACATATATTTCTTTCATAATTAATTTATACAAATACTAAAAACCCCCGCCTGCGGCGGGGGTGAATGGAAAATTTTGCTTATCAAAATACTACAAAACTACCTGTCCGCCACAAGTGGGGTAGGTATGATGAAATAATCGATTGCTTAATATTCTGAACATGATGGAGGGAATTGTAACAGTGAATACACTATATGTCAACAAGTTAACACGCTAATATTGAGCGTAGGTCAGCACATGGTATACACTTTTTAAACCGGTCATACCAACAAT
>DAOOPX010000027.1:0-9392 GCA_035388465.1 Candidatus Woesebacteria bacterium | reverse complement strand
GTACTCTGGTTGCGTAGGGTGCAGTTACCCAAACATGCAAACCCTTACCAAACGGGGTAATGAAGTTGGCACCTCGCCCAATGATTACCACCTTGCCCCGATGGGCATAACCCAAAACTGTACGGAACAGCGCTTTGATAAAGCGCTGTTCACCCACATATTCAGGATTAAGAAATGATTGGATCATGTCCTCCATGTTGGAACGGCTGCGTTCGTCCAAGTTCTTAATTACTTCTAACCGCCTTTTGGTAGATTTTGCCACGTCGGAAATAATCTGATCATCAACCAGCTCAAAACCTAGTTTTTTAGCTACAGCGAAAGCAATCGGCGAGCCTCCACTACCAGGCTCACGTGCGATGGTAATGAAAGGCTTCATGAATAACTTTTCATCAATCAGTTTGTGAGTTTCTTGAACACGTTTTTTTATATCAAAGAAATCAACGGTGCGTTGCACCATAGGCAACCAATTTACATTGGATTTAAACAGCATATAGCTCCTCTTTCTTGGGCTGGCTGTAACGGCATAAATTATACACTAATGGGATATAATTGGGGGGACATCACACTGCTCCAATAGCTCAATTGGATAGAGCGTTGGTCTTCGGAACCAAAGGTTGCAGGTTCGATCCCTGCTTGGAGCACAACTAATTGAGATTTTTCTTTGCTGATGATTCTTCTCTGGCATTAATCCGTTTAATGGCACTAAATAAGCTAGTGTGCTGCCGCGTGGGTAAGTTCAGCTCGTTTAAAAAACTAAACTCGGCAAACGGTCCAGGTTGCGATTTAAGCACAAAGGGTGTGACTGCTTTTACTCTGTCATTAGCCCAAACATAATTAAGCGCGTACTCATAATTACTGCTTAATCGATAACCTGTGTACAGCGTATCGCGCCAACCTGTCTCTGTAATATAAACTGGTAATTTTTGGCTGGTGAGTTGATCTACCCAGCTCAACTCCACCACAAATCCATTAATCGAGTTCAAACCCGAATTACGTGGTGAACCGATAAAACCCGGATTGGGATAAGAGTGAGAGTTCCAACCGTCGAGCTCCACAAACAACTCGGGTCGTGCTTCATAAACAGACTGCCAGTACTCTAAGGCTCGACGCATATTGTTGGAATTTGGAGCATCGAGATCAAGTGCGGCGGGTAAGACTGCGATGCGCTTGGGCTCACTATGAGCCCAAGCGAGCACAAATTGTAAAGTATTAGCATATCCTTGTGGATCTAATTTTCCTCCCCACTCAGCAGCATGATTAACTTCGTTATAAGCAATCACTGTGCGCTTCTCATCTGGCCACTCCAATTTACTCAAAAACTCCAACTGATCAACCACATCTTTCATAGTTGGTACTTGCCAGGCATTATTTTTAAACTCTGTGGCTAAACGCACAATTGGCCTGAGTCTATACTTTTTGGCTAAACGAAAATTCTTTTGCCACGTTTCAAACTGCTTGAGATCAGACAAAACCAGTGGCACAGTCACATACCGCCACTGATCACGATCAAGTTCCGAGTTTTGCAAAAACTCTCCCGCCAGCATGATTTCATCGATGTGCATAATGTGAATGCCCAACTTATCTTGAGAAGCAGCAGCTGCCGGAAGAGGAAAAATCATGCCAATTAAAAATACTAGCAAAATCCCAAAGAGCTTGAGTTGGTAACGGCAGGAGTCGTGCATCTTCAAGCAGATTATATATCGAATCGTGCTGACTAAAGGTGTAAATCTTTGCTATACTCAGCTATCAAAATGAGAAAAGTCTTTTTGTTTTTTTCGTGGGCTTTGTTCGCTACGGGCATAAGTCTAACCAGTATTGCAACTTTTCAGCTCCTGTGGCAGCAGCGAGCTGCTGCCAAAGGAGCTACTGTGACTGCCTCTCCTCTGATCGGCGTGCCCGCCGTCAACACTGAACAAGTGCTAGGCAGTACTAGCGAAAAAGTCATCGCCGAAACTGCCGATGCCCGCCCGCAAGCCATCAAGGAGTTCATCAACCGTCACAATCCCAAACTGCTTGAGACCGAACCTGATTTACACCAACAGCTCGTGGCGATTGCAGATGAGTTTCAATTTGATTTCAGTCTTTTACCTGCAATCGCGATGAAGGAAAGTGGCATGTGTAAAGTTATTCCCGAAAACTCGTTTAACTGTTTGGGTCTGGGTGTCCACAGTCGTGGCACCTGGCGATTCGAGTCGTACCAAGAAAATTTCGCTACTGCCGCCAAAGTATTAAAAGAAAACTATATCGACAAGGGTTTAGTGACTCCTGAGGAAATTATGACTAAATACACGCCTCACAGTCCCGAAGGCGCCTGGGCTCGAGGCGTTAATCAATTCATGAGTGAGATCAAGTACAACGACAGGCAAAAAGGCAGAGAAGCAGATGAAACTAATGTTGTTATCTCCAGTAATAACTAGTGCCGAGAGGGGGACTTGAACCCCCACTCCCTTGCGGGAACACGGTTCTAAGCCGTGCTTGTCTACCGATTCCAACATCTCGGCGCGTTTACAAATTAACGAATAACTGTTAACCAAAGTATTGTAACTCAAGAATTAATCTAGTTTATGAGCAATCGCATCAGCTGCTTTTCGGTAGACAACTGCCCTTATTTTAACAATTTGTTAAAAATCATCCTCATTTAAGTGACTTTGTCTTAATATCGATCTAAAGGTGCCTCTCGGTATCTGCTTCCTTCCTGCGGGAACAATAACTGTTAACACAGGGTTTGAAAATTTACGATACTTTGTGTGACTACCTTTTTGTGAAATGAAACTAAAACCATTTATTTTTAAAGCTTTCTCAATTTGCCTTGAAGAAAAAAGCTTAGGCATAGTTAAAAGTGGATTTAATCAATTCGGGCATTTCAACAGTAGTTAATTCATTGTTTTGCGCCTCATCTTCAAAATACAACTCCAAAGCCTCGGTCAAGTTGGCTATTGCTTCTTTCTTTGTTTTGCCAAAACTAGACACATCCACATTTAAGCATTGGGACACGTAAAACTTATCTTCTTTCCAAACGATATTCCATAGATTTTTAGCTGTTGTTGCAGTTTTCATAACATGGATGATTATATCAAAAGATTAACACTTGGTGACAGTGACTTTGGTGGTTTTTTAAGCTATAATTGCCCCCTTCAAATTATGTCAACCGCACCCTCACCAAACTACATCGAGATCAGCGGCGCCCGTGAGCATAACCTCAAGGGCGTATCGTTGAAAATTCCCAAAAATCAGCTAGTAGTTTTTACCGGTTTATCCGGCAGTGGTAAAAGCTCGCTGGCATTTGACACGTTGTACGCCGAAGGACAGCGCCGCTATGTTGAGTCACTCAGCTCTTATGCGCGCCAATTTTTGGGAATCATGAAAAAGCCTGAGGTCGAGCATATTGATGGACTTTCCCCAGCCATCTCGATTGATCAAAAAACTACTTCACACAATCCACGCTCCACAGTCGGAACAATTACCGAGATCTACGACTATCTGCGCTTACTCTACGCCAAAGTTGGCCAACCCAACTGCCCTAACTGCGGACAGAAAATAGCGGCGCAATCTGTGGACCAGATTGCGCAACAGATTATTGAACATATCGACCAACAAGTACAACTAACTGGGTTGGCTAGAGTGATGATTTTCGCCCCAGTGATCAGAGACAAAAAAGGTGAGTTCACAGCGCTATTTGCCCGCCTCAGCAAGCAAGGTTTCGGTAAAATCAGAGTTGACAAGCAACTTTACGAGCTAACTGAGTCACTCAGCTTGATTAAAACTAATCGCCACTCCGTTGACGTGCTGATTGACCGGGTTAGTTGGAGTCGGGCCCAAACTAAATCAGAAAGTGAAGTTACGCTGCTTCACAGTCGCTTGCGCCAATCGATTGAACAAGGCTTAAAATTGGCTGATGGATTAGTAATAGCCTCACTGGTTCGTGATCAGTCACTCGATTTTCCCACCAAACCTCAAGATTATACCGATCTGCTTTTCAGTGAAAAACTAGCCTGCAGTACTTGCGGCATCTCGATTCCTGATCTAGAACCACGCCTCTTCTCGTTTAATGCCCCACAGGGTGCCTGCCCACACTGCAGTGGACTAGGCTCAATTTTGAAGATCGACCAACAGCGGATCCTTGCTCCTGAGCTGACTCTAAGTGAGGGCGCGATCATTCCCTTCGCTCAAGTATTAGGCAGCGATTCGTGGTGGGCGAGATTGGTTAAAAAAGTGGTTGAGTCACGCGGCTATGATTTCCGCAAAACCCCGTTTAATCAAATGGACCAACATACTCAGAACATTCTCCTGAACGGTGATGACAAACATTACGTGGTCGAAGGCACCAATCGGGAAGGGAGGATGACCACCATCCAAGAAAAGTACGAAGGCTTCATCAAGAATTTGGAAAGAAGGTACAGTGAAACTGAGTCTGATTTCGTTCGTCAAGAAATTGCTCAGTACATGATTAAACAAACGTGTCCAGAGTGCAACGGCCAGCGCCTGAATCCTCAGGCGCTGGCCGTAACCATTGATAATCTTAATATTGCTCAATTTACTGCGCTCTCGATCTATCAAAATCTAACTTGGCTGAGCAAGCTACACAATCAAGCCGACGTTCTCACACCTAAACAGCAAACCATTGCCGTGGATATTCTCAAAGAAATTACCAGTAGACTGAGCTTTCTCAAAGCGGTTGGGCTAAATTATCTGACACTCAATCGTGAAGCTTCTACTCTGGCGGGCGGTGAAGCCCAACGGATTCGCCTCGCCAGTCAAATTGGCACAGGCTTGTCAGGTGTTCTGTATATTCTTGACGAACCCACCATCGGTCTACATCAGCGCGATAACGATCGCTTAATTGCCACCCTCAAAAATCTCAGAGACAAGGGTAATAGCGTGATCGTGGTTGAGCACGATCAAGAAGTAATCGAAGCTGCCGATTTTGTGTTTGATTTTGGACCAGAAGCGGGCAAAAAGGGCGGGGAGATTGTTGCAGCTGGCACTCCAGATGAAATTAAAGCCCATCCTCAATCCTTGACTGGCAAGTATTTGTCCGGCAAGAAACAGGTGACGCGCCAAAAATTAACTCAACCCCAACTAGTCGACGAAGACGCCGAACAACACTCTCCAGGAAGTATCCGCATTTTTGGCGCGTCACATCACAATCTCAAGCACATCGATGTTGATTTCCCTTTAGGCAAATTAATCTGCATTACCGGCGTATCTGGATCGGGAAAATCCAGCTTGCTTCACGACACACTGTTCCAAAATCTGGTCCAACAGCTTGGGCTCAAACCAGATGAAAAACCCGGCGCAGTCGAAAGCATCAGCGTACCAGAATCAATCACCAAGGCGTACTTAATCGATCAAAAACCCATCGGCAAAACCCCGCGTTCTAATCCTGCTACCTACTCCAAAGCTTTTGACCAAATTCGCCAACTTTTTGCCTACTCACAAGAAGCTCGAGTGCGCGGCTTTACTCCTTCTCGGTTTAGCTTTAACACCAAAGGAGGAAGGTGTGAAGCTTGCAAGGGTGACGGTCAAATCAAGATTGAGATGCAGTTTTTGGCGGATGTCTACGTCACTTGCGATGTCTGTAATGGTAAGCGCTACAACCAAGAAACCTTGGCTGTAGAGTATAAAGGTAAATCAATTGATCAAGTTTTACAGATGACTATTGATGAAGCTCTAGAATTTTTTCAGCATAGTTCGCTGCTGAGTCGCAAACTTGGTACGCTCAAAGAAGTAGGGTTGGGCTACTTACAACTCGGGCAGCCAGCGCCGACCCTCTCAGGAGGGGAGGCGCAACGCCTCAAGTTAGCTCGAGAGCTGTCGCATCAAACTCCCACTCACCATGTTTATCTACTCGACGAACCAACCACCGGCCTGCACTTTGCTGATGTGCAGAAACTGCTGAATGTGCTTGACCAACTGGTCAAGCAGAACAACACCGTGATCGTGATCGAACACAATCTTGATATTATTCGTAATGCTGATTGGATCATCGATTTGGGTCCAGAAGGAGGTGATGGTGGAGGAGAAGTGGTGTACACCGGAACACCCGCTGCGTTGATCAACTGCACCGACTCCATTACTGGCAAGTATCTGGAAAAAACTAATTTAAACGAGCTAAAATAACATTTGTCCAAATTTTCCAAATATCATACTGGCACTTAAGCACAAAAAACCCTACAATTTAAAGTGTGAAATTGCCTTGTCGTTTTACATTAATCTTTTTCTCTATTTGTCTTTTGTTTCCCCAGCAAATTCTGGCTCAAGCGGAGTTTCAGACTCAAGTAGAAACAACTTACCGCGTTGATGCCACTGGTCAAACCCAAGTGATTAAGGATTACGCGGTCACCAACCTGACTACTAATACCTACATTACTCAATTCACTTTAGAACTCAACGATCTGAAACTGCAAAACATCCGGGCTCAAAATGAAGGAGCTCCCATCGAGCCACAAATAAGTAAAACCGATCAGGGAGTGAGTATCAATTTATCTTTTCCCAATCAAGTTGTTGGCCAGGGTCAGGCGCGAAGATTTCGGATTCAGTATGAAAGTCCAGTCCTGGCAAATTTAAACTCATCGGTGTTAGAGCTAAATTTGCCCGGTCAACAACAAAATCAAAATGAGTCTGCCGTCGTATACGTCGAAGTTCCACTGAAGTTTGGTGATCCTTACCGCGCCCAACCCGAGTTTGATGAAAAAAAAGTCTTGGGTGACGTACAGCGCTTCACCTTTCGTCAACCACCACAATCAAGCCTGCTTTTGGTCTTCGGCCAAAAGCAGGCTTACACAGTCCAAATGAAGTACGAGTTGACCAACAACTCGAAACGCGTCCAACAACTGAGCATCCCTATTCCCCCTGATACCCCCTGGCAACGAGTTAATTACAGCCAATTAGAACCAAGACCAATCAAGATAGAGCGAGATGCTGATGGCAACTGGCTGGCATGGTACAACCTGCCAGCTAACCAAACTACAATCATTACCACCAACCTAAATACTGAGCTATATCTCGAAAGCTGGAATCAGCTGCTCCAGTTTCCACCCCAACCAGATCATTTGGCAGCTGCACCGTATTGGAAACTTGAGCAAACTCAACTCAGTCAGCTGCTAACCAACCAATCAACTTCGCCCCACTCACTTTACCAAACAGCGGTAAACAAACTCAATTACACTACTGAGTCACTCGATCAAATCCGCGAAAGACAAGGCGCGGCCGGAACTTTAAACCAACCAGACAACGCTACTTGTCAGGAGTTCACAGATCTATTTGTTGCCTTGGCTCGAAGCCAGGGCATCCCCGCTCGCCGGAGTGTTGGCTATGCTTACTCCACTCAAGAAGAGTACCGACCATCCAGTTTTGTTGGCGATATTTTGCACACTTGGCCCGAATACTACGACGTCAATACTCAATCATGGAGAGCCGTTGATCCAACTTGGGAAAAAACTACTGGCGGAATCGATTACTTTAATCATTTTGATTTGAGCCATCTAGTCTTTGTCCGTCATGGCGTTTCTAGTACTGACCCGCTCCCGCCTGGATCGTACCAACAAAACTACGCTCAACAAAAAACCATTTCGGTAATGACATCCGACCAAATAAGCTTTGATCAACCGCGTTTTCAAGTCGCGCTTGAGCCGATTAAATTCTGGCGACTTAACCTACCCATTTATCAAATCAAACTGGAAAATCTGACCGGTCAAGCTTGGTATAATCTAGAGTTGTTGCTTGAACCACTTGAACTTGATCATCAAGTCAAGTGGTTGAGTCAAGAGCCAAAGAGTTACGTGCTACCTTTTGCTCAAGAGAAACATGTACTGAGTTTGACTCGCAGCGGTTTTAAACCAGAATTAGCTAAACTAAGTGTTCAAACCAAACTCGAAAATCAAGTTTATGAAGAAAAAACCTACACCATCTTCGCCATACCCGAGCTCTGGCTCTCAACCAAGTTCTATTGGTACTTGGGAGGAGGTATTACCTGTCTTACCCTCATCACCGGGAGTGTACTGGTTTTTAGACACAAACGGCAAAGTGCTGTACGTCGGCAAAGCCAAGAATCTCAACAAGCGAGTCAAGAATTACTCTCAAATTAACCGTCTTGCTCCAGACAAACAACAGCTGGTCAATCAGGCAAAACAACTCAAGTTCCAAGAACTAACAAATGAAATCGAGGCTCTGCTAACCGAAGCCGAACTAATCAGAACTTACCAACCAGAGTTCAATATCTTACTTAAAGATGACAAAAGTCCTCTTTACATTCAGATCACTGATGAAAAATTTCCTCGCGTCCTTCAATTGAGGAAAACCGCGTTACTTCATGCCAAAAATCAGCGCCTGATTTTTGGCCCATTTTCTTCAGGCTTTATGGTTACTCAAGTACTGAAGCTTGCCCGAAGAATTTTTCCTTGGTGCTCAACACCAGAATTGGGTAAACCCTGCTTTTACTATCACCTTCAACTCTGTCCTGGAGCGTGCTGCGACAAAGTTACTGCCAAAGAATACCAACAAAATATCAGCAAATTAGCTTTGTTTCTACGCGGCCAATCTCAAAAATTAGTGCGTCAACTTAAGGCGGAAATGCGTCAACAGTCTGACTTAGAAAGTTATGAAGCGGCGTCTCGGCTCAAGCAACAGATTGAAGCTGTCGAGTATGTCACCCAACCGAAGTACCGCCTCCAACCTGATTGGCAAACCCTTGCTCTGGCAGATGACTCTGGCGAAAATCAACTCAAGTATCTCTCGCGCCTGCTCAAGATTCATCTAGGTGTACCTACTCAGTACTCAATAGAGCGTATCGAAGGTTATGATGTCAGTAACATCAGTGGTACCGATGCGACTGTCTCACAAGTCACCTTCATACACGGCAAAGAAACACCCAGCGAGCACCGCCTGTTTAACATTCGCTCTGTCCACCAACCCAATGATTACGCGATGCTGCAGGAAGCGTTACTAAGACGTCAAAATCACCTGGAGTGGGGCAGACCTGGACTAATTGTGGTGGATGGTGGCAAAGGCCAAGTGCGGGCAGTACTCAAAATTTGGCAGTGGACTAGTCCGGTGATCGGCATTGCCAAGGACCCGGACAGACTTATTTTCCCTAAAATCGAAAAAAGTACCAAAACAAACAGTCCCAAGCAAAAAATCGAGTGGCAGGTGGTTGGGCTGGATGAGCGTCATCCAGCCCTACAACTAGTCCAAGCAGTTCGTGACGCTGCCCATCGTTTTGGGCAGCGCCAGTACCACCGCCTGCATACTAAAAAAATGTTTAAGCCAGCTGTTTCGAACAGGTTAAACTCGGCAGAGTGAATAAGTCGCGATACATATTGCACTTTTGAAAGGTGTAATATGGTCTCAGATGTTCCTCGTTTAAGATATATCTTTCCACGTTTTGCCGGTGG
>DAOOPX010000026.1:0-9505 GCA_035388465.1 Candidatus Woesebacteria bacterium | reverse complement strand
ATGGGTGTAATCGATCTCCAACCAGATCGTGCCGTTGGGGCGCAAATATTTAGTCGCTTGACTTAGAAATTTCTCAATTAGCGTGAAGCCGTCAGCTCCTCCATCGAGAGCAACTAACGGCTCATACGCAGCAACATTTCGATCTAAAAGTTTGATCCTCTTGCTTGGAATATAGGGTAGATTGGCAATGAACACGTCAACCTGCTTGAACGCTGTGGGTGTGTTACGGAGCAAATCTTGTTGGGTAAAGACAATCTGTTCTTGGCACTGGAGTTGGCGGGCATTTTCTCTGGCCAGCTCCAGTGCCTCCGTAGATATATCGGTTGCTAGTATTTGAAAATTTATGTTAAGTCTCTTTAATCTTTTCGCTAAAGCAATTGCTACCGCCCCACAGCCAGTGCCCACTTCCACAATCACCACTGGTTGTTTTGAATTGACTTTAGCACGGGCATTGACTTGTTCAAATGCCTTAGTAACTAGCTCCTCCGTCTCTACTCTGGGAATTAAGGCTCGCTGATCGATCGAAAAAACTAAGCCGTCAAACTCGACTTTACCGGAGATGTACTCTACCGGTTTATCTGGTTCGGTCTGAGCCGCATCGCGGCTCAGACCATACTTCGCCAATTGCGTTAACTCGTAGGGACTGAAATTTCGTTTAATATTTTGTTTCACAATAATATTCTCCAGATTGTATCACTTTATATCAGTATCCGTTTTTTACCGCACCCTGCATCAACGTGTTGTTTTTAGAGTAATTAAGGTTGTCCCACTGCTTTATATGTAAGAAGAAATTGTTTTTCCTACTTGTTTTTTTGGCAATCTCTATTAGAGTGTAGAGCACGGATTTTTAGTATTTATTAAATTATTAAGGGTGTTTTGTATGCCAAAGTCAAGCAAAAAAAGTAAGTCAGAGCGAGTATATGTCCAGCCAGAGACAGCTCAATCTGTTTCTCCTTACGCTCAATACGGGTCAAACAGTAGTCCCAACTCAATAGTTCTGATCGTGATTGGGCTAGTTTTGTTTGTGGCCGGATTTTTCTTGGGTAAATTGTGGCAGGAGAATCAGAGCTTGAAACAGGGTGCGCAGCAGCCAGTGGCGCAAGCGCCAGCAGGTGATACCGGTCCGACTCAAGAGACTTTGAATAAAGCTCCCGCACCCCAAAAAGAAGACAACACTGTTGGTGCAAAAAATCCGAAAGTGGTGATGGTGGAGTACTCAGATTTTGAGTGTCCATTTTGTAACCGCTTTCACCCAACGACCAAGCAAATTATCGATGAGTATCCGAATGATGTAGCGTTGGTGTATCGCCATTATCCATTGAGCTTCCATGCTTTTGCCCAAAAATCTGCAGAGACGTCAGAGTGTGTGGCTAAGGCAGGAGGTAATGATGCCTTTTGGAAATACGCTGATTACATCTTTGCTCAACAAGCAGATGGAACTGTTATGAGTCAAGATTTAATTGATGAGAGTGTGGCTCAATCCGGTGCTAACGCCGATGCGGTCAAAGGTTGTGTGGATAGTGGTGAGATGACTGCTAAAGTCAACGCTCAACTGGCCGAAGGCCAAGCAGCTGGAGTCCAAGGGACACCAGGCACGATTGTGTTTACCAAAGACGGGGCTCAAGAGCTGATCGGTGGAGCGTTGCCTTACGAGCAAGTTAAAGCCGTAGTCGAGAAGTACCTCTAAAATATTGTACCAATATATGACTGTCAAAGCTCAATTAGTTGAGGACATGAAGGCTGCGCTCAGAGTGCACGATGCTGATCGGCTGGGCGCAATTCGCTATGGTTTATCTGAGATCAAGCGAGTGGAGATTGATGCCGGAGAGCTGAGCGATCCGGCAGCCCAAAAAGTTTTAGCCACATTAATCAAACAAGCTCAAGAATCGATCGAGCAATATCGAGCGGGCGGTAGAGTAGATTTAGTTACAGCAGAAGAAGCAAAAGTTAAGGTTTGGCAATCATACTTGCCTGCTCAGTTATCTGATGCAGAACTTGAATCCATAGTTCAGCAAGTGATGGCTGACTCACCGACCAAAGAGTTTGGTAAATTAATGCAACAAGTCATGACCAAGGTAGCTGGTCGAGCTCCAGGCCAAAAAGTTTCAGAATTACTGAAACAAGCCTTGGCATAAGTTTGCGATGAAAAGTAAGACCATTGGTGAGTTGCTGCAACTTGAACGCAAAAAGTGTGGTATTTCCCTTGAAGAGTTAGCTTATCAGACGAAAATTAAACTGCAGAATTTGCGTGCGTTGGAAGCCGACCAACTTTCTAATTTGCCAGCAGCGCCGTTTGTCAAAGGGTATCTCAGAGCATGTGCCAGAGTGTTTGGGGTAGATAGTGCTAGTTTAATTGCGGTGCTGAGAAGAGATTACAAAGAAAGCATTCAGGGTCAGCTAGTACTGCGCGATCAATCGCAAGCATCGGTGAACAAGTGGTGGTCGGGTCGAACTTTTTCGTGGCAAGCAGTTGTTTTTACTGGATTAATTTTGGCGCTGATTCTGTATGGGTTGTTGCAGTGGTATCAGCTGACCCGACCACCTAGTCTAGTTGTTTCTGAGCCGGAAGATCAAGCGGTGGTCGCCAACAACATTGTGGTGAAAGGATATACTGATCCGGACGCCTTGCTAGTAGTCAACCAGCTGCCGGTGGCACTGGATACCGATGGGTTTTTCCAGACCACACTCGATTTTGCTGATGAGGGTTTAGCCTTGATTACCATTGAAGCATTTGACGATCAGGGGCGGTCAACTAGGATAGACAAAACTGTGTTTGTCGAGTTTTAATGTCATAATAATTTTTAACTAATTGATCTAAGTCTGTGATTAACGCTAGGGTTGTGCTAGGCTAATAGCTAACAAAGGAGAAGTGAATATGCTCGAATCAGAAACATTGCTAAGAATTTTACTGTTTGTTTTAAGTATATTTTTAGTTATTGTGGGAGCGTATATAGTTTTAGTTCTGAATGAAGCTCGGACTTTACTCAAGAAGATCAATGCCACTATGACAACGGCTGACGTGCAGGTCCAGAAAATTTCTCAATCTTTCCAGCAATTTAGCAACATGGCAGTAATTATGCAGACCGGGATTAAAACAGCTGAGGCAGTGCTGCACCATCTCGCGGAGCGAAAAAAAGATCGGGAGAAAGCCTGAGTTTTCATAGGGTAGAATACGTAGTATATGTTCATCGGCGATCAACTTCGTGCTAAATATTTAGATTTTTTTGCCAGTAATGGTCACAAGGTAATTCCATCGGCTACTCTAGTACCTGAGAACGATCCATCAACGTTGTTTACAAGCTCTGGAATGCAACCGTTGGTACCGTATTTTTTTGGTTTAGCTCACCCTCAGGGTCGGCGTGTTGCTAACTCGCAAAAATGTTTTCGCACCCAGGACATTGAAGAAGTAGGAGATAACCGTCACACCACGTTTTTTGAGATGCTGGGCAACTGGTCGTTTGGAGATTACTTCAAACTCGAACAGCTGAGTTGGTTATTTCAGTTTTTGACAGAAATTATTGGTTTAGATCCGGCAAAATTGGCAGTCAGTGCATATCGGGGTGATCCGAGTATTGGGGTGCCGAGGGATGAAGAGGCACCAAAAATTTGGCAAGAGTTGTTCGCCGATGTTGGGCTTGATGCCAAAATTGTTACCCAACCGGATAAACAAGGTGCAGTGGGACGAATTTATTATTATGGAGATAAGTGCTGGTGGTCACGCGCCGGCGCTCCTTCCAGGATGCCTGCCGGCGAGCCCGGCGGGCCAGACAGCGAAGTGTTTTACGATTTTGGCGTTGAGTTTCAGTTTCACGAACATTCTCAGTATTCCAATCAAGTTTGTCACCCCCAGTGTGATTGCGGCAGGTTTTTGGAAATTGGCAACTCAGTGTTCATGCAGTATCAAAAAACTGAGTCGGGAGAGTTCGTCGAGCTGAAAAACAAAAATGTTGATTTTGGTGGTGGATTTGAACGGTTGTTGGCGGCTGCCAATAACGATCCTGATGTGTTTCGCACCGATTTACTCTGGCCGATTGGAGAAAGATTATCAGTTATCTCTAACTGCTCTTATCAAGATTATAGTAAAGAGTTTAGGGTGATAATGGATCACGTTCGAGCTGCCATCTTCTTGGCCAGTGATGGTGTGTACCCTGCCAGTAAAGAGCAAGGATACTTTGCCCGCCGCCTGCTGCGGCGGGCCGTCCGCTACGGCAGAAAACTCGGTTTGGCTAAGCCATTCCTGGCCGAGTTTGTGCCCGTAGTTGGTGAAATTTATCGCTCAGTTTATCCCGACATTATTCAACAGCAATCGGCTATCACAGATGCAATTACTGCAGAAGAGAATAAATTTTCTCGTACTTTGGATAAGGGGCTGCGAGAAGTGGCCAAACTCAAGCAAATTGATGGAGCGGCGGCCTTCAAGTTATATGAAACGTATGGATTTCCGTTAGAGTTGACTGAAGAAATTGCGGAGGAAAAAGGTCAAAGAGTTGATTCGGATGCCTTTCGCGCAGCTTTTGATCAACACAAGAATCAATCGCGGACGGCTTCGGCCGGGAGTTTTAAAGGGGGTTTAGCCGATGTTTCAGACAAAACTGTTCGTTTTCATACAGCGACTCACCTGCTTCACGCCGCTTTGAGACAAGTTTTGGGCGAATCGGTTAAACAAATGGGTTCACACATAACTGCCGAGAGAGCTAGATTTGATTTTGCTTTTACTCGGGCGATGACAAATGAAGAAAAGAATGCAGTTGAACAATTGATTAATTTATGGGTAAAGCAGTCACTACCAGTGACAAAATCAATCCACAAGCAAGATGAGGCGATTAAGTTAGGAGCAGTGGCTTTTTTTCGGGAGCGTTACCCAGAGGTAGTGAGCGTTTATACGATTGGGGCGGTAGAATCAGATGACTGGGTATCTAAGGAATTTTGTGGAGGTCCGCACGTCACCAACACCGCCGAGATAGGTTCGCTCAAAATTATTAAAGAGCAATCTAGTAGCGCTGGCGTGAGAAGAATATACCTGACATTTGCCGAGTAAGCATTTTTCTGCTTTAATGGTGCGTATGGGCATGTTTAGTTCTAGTAACCAGAAATTGCTGTGTTTAGTTTTTTTTAACGGCTCTATTCAGGCTGGGGTTTTTGATTTAACCAAGTCACAACCCCAACTGACTGAAGTTTCTGCAAAACATCCAATTGGTGAAGACGAAACTCAATTGAGCCAGAAAGTTGATGAGTGTTTAAATACACTTTCAGCTGAAGCTCAAGAAATTGATCAAGCGATCTTTTGCTTAGATGAGGGATGGGCGGATGCTTATGATGTACTACCAGCTAAAAAGCAGCTAGTAGAAAAAATGTTTAAAGATTTAGGAATTGAAGCGTTGGGTTTCGTAGGTTGGAGTTTGGCGGTCACTGATGCTGTCAAGCAGTTTGCTTCCCAGCCCGAGTTTGTGAGTGTGATCCTGACAACTGGGATCGTAGAAGCTGAGTATTTTTCGGCTAATCAAAGTCAGGGCAAAGCAGTTGTTAACAGGACTGAATCAATTAACGCTGATCTGGATCAACTTATTCATAAGGCCGGGCCAATATTATCTGCGAGCAACTCTTCTAATTACCAAGTTGTATTGATTAACACTGAGCAAAATGTTGCTGTTACCCAGCAGTTAGAGCAGGCTGCTCAAAGTTTGCAGTGGCCTGGATTGAGCAAGCCGCCGGTAATGCAAAATCTTACATATGAGGAGTTACTCAAAAAAGTCATGAATTATACGGTGGCAACTTGGGAGAGCAAAAATTCTTCGACCAAGCAAGCCAAGGTTTCAGAGCCGGATGTATTTGCTGTAGGTGTCGTACCCAAGAGAAAGAGCAGTATGAGTCGATCAAAACCAAAACTATTTTTACCAATTTTCTTGGGTGTTGTTTTGGGTATAGCGGCTGTGTATATGATAGCCAGGGGATACTTCCAGAGCCATGCGCTGCACATTTTCCATGTGCAGCGCAACACAACTACCATCACTGAAACAATTACTGCCGGCTTGATTGCTGAAGGCAATCAAGCCGAGTATTTACTTGATTCACAATTAATCGAGCAAGAAGTTGAGTTGAGTGGGGCCAAAAAAACCTCTGGTACTGTCACCATAGGAGAAAAGGCAAAAGGCAAGATCCAGTTAGTCAATAAAACCGAGCAACCTAAAACCTTTGATGCTGGCACGCGGCTGCGAGCCAGTAATGACATTTATTTCGTCTTGGATGAAGAAGTTACGATACCTGCTACAGAGATTAAAACAGACGAGTCCGAGACCAAAGAAACTCGCGAGTATGGATTGTTGGATACCACTGTGACAGCTGAAGCGATTGGCGAAGCCAGCAATCTAAAAAAAGATACCGAGCTGAACATCGGTGTCTTTGATCGCAGTAGTTATGTGGGCAAGGTAGTTGATGATTTTTCTGGTGGTACAAGTCAGCAAGTTTCGGCCGTTGCCAAGAGTGATGTTGACGCTCTGATGCAAGATTTGTTGAGTGAAGCAAAGGCAAAGGCTGAAAAAAACTGGCAAGATTCTGAACTAGATTTTTATGTTACTCCAATCCAGAAAACACAACTTGTTTCCTCCCAATTTGATCCTGAAGTTGGCGAACAAGCAGAAGAAGTAACCGTGATCGCAAAATACAAGATTTTTGCCTATTCTTATACTACTGAAGCAGTGCACAGTTTAGCTAAGACAGTGTTGCAGGAATTAATTCCCGAAGGACTTGAATTAAGTGCTGCCGATCCCCAAATTCTGACAAAGTATCAAGCTGATGCTGATCAGCCAACGCTAGAATTGGAGCTCACAAGTGAAGCTGTACCCAAGTTAATTGTGCACGAGCTTGCACAAGAAATAACTGGCAAGTCACACCAAGAGGCAAAAGCTCAGCTAATGTCTAAGAAGGACATTAAAGCGGTGGTTTCAGAATTAAAACCAAGTCTTGCCAAGTGGTTTGTGTATCAAGTTCCAACCAACCTTAATCAAATAGAGCTTAAGATCGTTGATGAATAACACCACGCCTGTCTTTGACCAGTCTTCGCGTGAGCAGTTGGTGCGACTCTGTCGCCACTCATTGATGTCTGGCACTGAGTATGAGCAGATGCAGGCCAAGATCTATCAAGGATACCTCAAGTTAAAGCTTGCTGCTCAAACTGAGCAACAGTTGGCAGCGGAACGACCAAAAAAAATTAAACAACGGTTGTCTAAGTGGGTGAGATTGGGAGCATTTGTTTTGCCGCTCAGCTTGCTTTCCGCAGGATTGTACTTGGTGAGTTTGGCGGTTGTCCCAATTCTTGGTTACTACATCGAGGATGTTAGAAACCCTAGTGAACCCAGCTTAAAGTCCCCACTGCCGCGTCAGTATGTGATGGATTTGACCCCAATGGTAATTTCTAGTGGTGATTATACCCAAGGTCCAAGTGTTGAGCCGGAGATTGTGGAGTTAAGTTTAGATTACACCAACCTGGCAAACTGGTTTGTTGACTCACACTTGCCAGAATTAAATCAGTCAAAAATCGTACCGGCGCCTGAATTAACCGAGTATTTTTTGGAGATTCCCAAATTAAATTTGACAGAAGCCAAAGTTAAAGTTGGTGGTAGTGATCTGAATCAAAGCCTAATTGCTTATCCCGGCACGGGTTTGCCTGGAGAGTATGGCGCGCCAGTAATTTTTGGTCACTCGGTTCTCCGAAAATTTTACAACCCGAGCCCGAAGAACCCGCGCCGTTACAACTCAATATTTAGCTATATTATGAGTTTGGAACCTGGTAAAGATACGATTGTGATCACTGCTGGTGATAAGCGCTATGTTTATTTGGTTCAGGATAAAACTGAAGTTAATCCCGAAGACGTTTACATTTTAACTCAGCAGTACGATGCTAAAAGGCTGAAATTAGTCACCTGTGTACCTGAAGGAACCTATCTAAAGCGAGGGGTAGTGACAGCTCAACTAATTGAAGGGGGTGATGAGTAAAACTACTTCAGAAAACCTCCTCGGAATTGATTTTGGTTTGAAACATATTGGTGTGGCTGTGGCAGTCGCCGGACTGCCACAGCCACACACAACCCTAGCTAATAACCAGCAGCTTTACCAAAAAATTCAAGACATCGTTACCACCCATAAAATTTCTAAAGTGGTAATTGGGATTAGTGACGGCAAAATGTTAAGTAGTTCAAAGCAGTTTGGTGAAGAGCTTAAGAACGTGCTTGGTTTGCCGGTAATTTATATTGATGAAACTTTGTCTTCAGTTGAAGCTGCAGAACGTATGCGCTGGCAAAAAAACTCCCAGCGTCAGCGGCGCCCACTTCACGAAGTGGCCGCCGCCATCATTTTAGAAACTTATCTAGACGAAGTATCTTCGTTTAGAGAAAATTAATAATTTGCATAAAAATTGGCATGATATACTGATCGCTTCGATGATTCAACGTAGAGGAATTTTAATCGGAATGGTGTTGCTGTTGCTTCTGAGTGGAGCGATGTTTTTGTTGTCGCTAGTCATGTTGGCACCAACCAATTCTCAAATTACCGAAACGAAACGCTTTGTAATCAAAAGGAATGAACCTATTGCGGCAATTGCTGAGCGCTTGCACCAAGAACAGTTGATCAAACACCCGCTAATTTTTCGCCTAGTAGTATGGCGCGGGCAACTTGATCGGAAAATTCAAGCTGGTAGTTTTGAGCTCAGTCCTTCGATGAGTGCTTATCAGATTGCTGAACGCATGACCCAGGGAGTTGACGACCTGTGGCTCACTTTTCCTGAGGGGCTGAGGGTTGAAGAGATGGCTAGAATTCTTGCGCAGCAGCCGGAGTTATCAGAATACAACCAAGAGGAGTTTCTTGAGCAGGCGAAATCATTGGAGGGCTATCTTTTTCCAGACACCTATCTGGTTCCCAGGTCAATTACGGTTGAGGCATTACTTAGCTTACTCAATAACACATTTGAAACTAAAACGACCCCAATTGTTGACGAGTCTATACCGCCCGCAGCCACCTCCTTGGCTGATGTAATTGTGATGGCTTCAATTATTCAGCGCGAGGCAGGTAAAGATACATCAGAGATGGCGCACATTTCTGGAATCCTTTGGAATAGGATTAAAGTTGGAGAACCACTCGGAGTGGATTGTACTTTGCAGTATATTGAAGGTTATAACCAGGCTACGAAATCATGGTGGTCGCCACCGTCGGTGGCGACCAAAAACAGCTCATCTCCATATAACACTTACCGTTTTGCTGGTTTACCCCCTGCGCCAATAGCCAATCCAGGAATAGCGGCGATTAAGGCCAGCGCCCAGCCAATCGAGACAGATGACTTTTTTTATATCCACGATAATTCTGGACAGATCCACTACGCCAAGACATTAGCTGAGCATAACACCAATATTCAAAAATACTTGCGTTAACAAAATTAACTCAAATTAGCAGCTTTTGTAGGGGCTCTTCTCAAATTAACGGGGTAAAAAGAACACTGCCGGTAGACAAGCAAGCG
>DAOOPX010000025.1:7919-9769 GCA_035388465.1 Candidatus Woesebacteria bacterium | reverse complement strand
AGAACCATTGGCGCCACCACTCTCAAGGAGTACCGCAAGTACATTGAGAAAGACGCGGCGCTCGAGCGCCGCTTTCAACCAGTGATGGTAGAAGAACCTTCACCAGAAGACGCCATCTCGATTTTACGTGGAATAAAAGAGAAATATGAAGCTCACCATGGTGTGAGAATTCAAGATAATGCGTTGGTTGCAGCTGTCGAACTGTCAAGGAGATATATTTCCGATCGATTTCTCCCAGATAAAGCTATTGATCTGATTGATGAGGCGGCTTCGGCCGTGCGGATGGCGATCGAGAGCAAGCCGGCTGAGCTGGATAAACTCGAACGCAAGATTCGCCAACTGGAAATTGAGAAAGAAGCGCTCAAGAAAGAAAAAGACGCTCAGGCCAAACACAGATTGGAAGAAATCGGCAAAACTCTGGCTGAGTTGAACGAAGAGTATCGTGGATTAGAGCAGCACTGGCGCAACGAGAAAAAAATCATTGAAAGTATCAAACAGGCTGGTCAAAAGTTAGACACACTCCGAGAATCAGCAGTTCAGGCAGAGCGTGAGCTCAACTTGCAAAAAGTGGCCGAGATCAATTATGGCCAGATTCCAGAGTTACAAAAAGAAATTACCACTGCCCAAGCCGAGCTGACCAAACTCCAAAAGGACAAACAGATCTTACGTGAGGAAGTAGGGGAGCAAGACATTGCCCAGGTAGTTTCACGCTGGACGGGCATACCAGCACAGAAATTGTTGGCCACAGAAAGCCAGAAATTAACTAAGATGGAAGAAATTTTGGCTCAAAGAATTGTGGGGCAAAAAGAAGCAGTAAGTGCCGTGGCGCGCGCCGTGCGGCGCGCGCGAGCGGGGATAGGCGATCAAGATCGCCCTCTTGGCTCATTCCTTTTCCTTGGACCAACCGGTGTTGGTAAAACTGAGCTAGCTAAAGCTCTGGCTGAGTTCATGTTTAATGACGAACGACTATTAGTCAGAATCGACATGAGCGAGTATATGGAGCAACACTCGGTGGCTCGCCTCATCGGCTCGCCACCAGGTTACGTTGGTTACGAAGAAGGCGGCCAGCTGACTGAAGCTGTCCGCCGTCATCCTTACACCATCATTCTCCTCGATGAAATCGAGAAAGCTCACCACGACGTGTTCAATGTTCTCCTCCAAGTCTTGGACGACGGTAGGCTTACAGATAGTAAGGGTAGGACGGTTAATTTCAAAAACACTCTAATTATTATGACTTCCAATCTTGCCAGCCAAACGATTGCTGAGCTCGTTGGTCAACCAGAAAAGCAACGTCAAGCGGTTGAACAAGAGTTGCACCGCGCTTTTCGTCCAGAATTTCTTAACCGCCTTGACGAAGTGATTATCTTTCAGCCACTTTCTGAATCTGAAATTGCCCAGATTGTGGAGCTGCAGCTCCACAATCTCCAGCAAGAACTGGCAGAAAAAGGAATTACACTAAAAATCGATCAAGAAGTAATCACTCACCTAGCCAAAATCGGTTTCGATCCGGTGTTCGGCGCTAGACCGCTGAAAAGACAAATCCAAAATCTACTTCTCGATCAGCTAGCCAACTTGATTATCGAAGAAAAACTCAGCGAGAACAAAACCGTCAGAGCCAAACTTAAGCAAGGCAAAATTGTGTTAGAATAATGATCTGGTTTTGGGTGTGTAGCTCAGTTGGTTAGAGCGCTATCCTGATAAGATAGAGGTCCTTGGTTCGAGTCCAAGCTCACCCACAACATCTATTGTTTTGGCGGGAAAATCCTTGGTTCGAGTCCCTGCCTGCGCAGGCAGGCAAGCTCACCCACAACATCTATTGTTTTGGCGGGAAAATCCTTGGTTCGAGTCCC
>DAOOPX010000025.1:0-7819 GCA_035388465.1 Candidatus Woesebacteria bacterium | reverse complement strand
TGGCGGGAAAATCCTTGGTTCGAGTCCCTGCCTGCGCAGGCAGGCAAGCTCACCCGCAACGTTAAAAGCTTTTGCTGAAATTGAGCACGGTTTACCCGACTAACTTTTTTGACTTTATTAGTCATAAAAGTTTGACGGGTAAAGAGCGTCCCGCTAAGCGGGAACGTTCTTGGTTCGAGTCTCCGCCTTCGGCGGACAGGCTTGCCTGCGCAGGCAGGCAAGCTCACCCACTTTCCAATTGCTTTTTAGCAGTCCTGCAGTTAGAATGCTAACTTATGGCAGATGAAAAAAAGAATACTAATGATCTTGTAAAGACAGAAAAACTGAAGAGCAGTGTAATTACTCTGCCGGCTCCTGCGGAGCCGGCGCCCACCAGCCCAATTCAGGTCCTGCCCGTCGTCCCCATCCGCGAGGGCATTCTTTTCCCCAGCACTGAATCGGTCTTGACCTTCGGCAGACCCATTTCACTTAACGCCCTCCACGATGTCACCGAAAAAAACAATCTAGTTGTACTCGTCACTCAAAAAAAACCAAGTGTTGAAGCTCCACAACCGGCAGATCTCTATCAGTTTGGCACCTTAGCCGCGATCGAGCGCAAAATTAAAACTGGCAAGAGCGTTAATGCATTAGTCAAGGGCATGGGCAGAGTGAAGATTGTCCAATACACTTTAGCAGATAACAAGATCATCGCGGTTGTGGAAACTTGCCCCGATGTCGAAGAAAAATCCGAAGAGCTGACCGCCATGGTCAATCATCTGCAAAAAATCTTCCGTCAAGCTGTGCACATGGGCAAACCAGTGGAATTCTTAAGCTTCATGAAACTGATGAGTGGCGTTACTAACGGTGAGCTGACCGATCAAATCGCCAGCACCCTGAACATCACTACACCAGAAAAACAACAGATTTTGGAGACGATCAACGTCAAGGAGAGGGTTCGGATCGTGATTGAGGCGCTGACTCACGAAATGAAAATTATGGAGATCGAAAAAGACGTGGTCAATAAAACTCAGAAAAAATTTGATAAAAACATGAGAGAAAATATCCTGCGCGAGCGCCTACGCACCATTCAAAAAGAGTTGGGCGAGCTGGATGATGAAGAAGAAGTAATCGATGAATATACCAATAAACTAAAAAAAATTAAGCTACCGACAGAAATTAAAACTAAAGTTACCAAAGAAATTAGGCGCTTAAAACAGATGTCACCTAATAATCCCGAGTCTGGCTACGTCCGAACTTGGCTGGATACAGTGTTTGATCTACCATGGGGTAAATTTGATCAAACTACGGTCAACTTGAAACAAGCCGAGAAGGTACTGGCTAAGTCCCATTACGGCCTGGAAGAAGTGAAAGACAGAGTGATCGAGTATATCGCTGTGCTCCAGCTCAAACAAAAAAACTTCACCGCTAAAAAAGATCAAAAATTACCGACAATTTTGTGCTTTGTCGGACCTCCGGGTGTGGGAAAAACCAGCATTGGCCGCTCGATAGCGGCCAGTCTCAAACGCAAGTTTGTCAAAATTTCCCTGGGCGGCATTCGCGACGAAGCTGAGATCAGGGGTCACCGACGCACCTACGTCGGTGCCATGCCCGGCAGAATTATTTCTGGTATCAAGCAAGCCGGAAGCATGAACCCTGTGTTCATGCTTGACGAGATTGATAAATTGGGCGCCGATTTTCGTGGTGACCCATCATCAGCATTACTCGAAGCTCTTGATCCAGAGCAAAATCACACATTCGAGGATCACTATTTGGACATGGCGTTCGATCTTTCTGAAGTAATTTTCATCACCACCGCTAACACCTTAGACACCATTCCTGCAGCGCTGCGAGATCGGCTAGAAGTGATTCGTTACTCAGGTTACACTGAAGAAGAAAAATTCCACATTGCCCAAGACCATTTGGTGGAAAAAGTCATTAAAGCTAATGGTTTGCTCAGCAAACAAATCACGTTTGCCAACGAGTCACTCAAGTACATCATTGCTCGCTTTACTAGAGAGGCGGGAGTCAGAGATCTGGAACGCAACCTTCACAAGATCGCTCGGAAAATTGCCAAAAAACTAGTCAGTGGCACACAAAAAAATGGCAACTTAAAAATTTCTTCGAAGTTAATTCGCGAGCTGCTTGGACCAGAAATATTTGATATTGAAAATACCGAAGCGCAAGATACCGTGGGCCAGGCCACCGGCCTGGCCTGGACTAGTGTCGGCGGTGACACTTTATTTATCGAAGTTGCTCTCACTCCTGGTAAGGGCGAGGTCAAGCTGACTGGCAAACTTGGCGATGTGATGAAGGAATCGGCCCAGACTGCCTTGACTTTCGTCAAGGCCAACGCTAGTAATTACGCTATCAATCCCAAACTCATGCAAGAAACCAACGTTCACATCCATGTTCCCGAAGGCGCCGTCCCCAAGGACGGTCCTTCGGCCGGAGTCACGATTGTCACTGCTATCGTTTCTGCTTTTACCAACATCCCGGTCAAACACGAAGTCGCCATGACGGGTGAAGTCACCCTGCGCGGTCGGGTGTTGCGCATCGGCGGGCTCAAAGAAAAAAGCATCGCTGCCGCGCGAGCAGGGAGCAAACTTATCTTAATTCCCCAGACTAATGAACGAGATCTGGAAAAAATCCCGAACTCGGTCAAAAAAAGCGTCAAGTTTATCCCAGTTGCGCACGTTGATCAAGTTTTAGCCCAAGCTCTGACCAAAATCCCAAAGAAATTTAGACTGCAGCAACCTACCAAGAAGTGATAAACTACCATCATGAGCTCGCGCTTCGCTCGAACAGTGTTGGTGATGGGGTTGTGTTCGGTTTTTTTAACTGGCTGTACTACCAACCTTAAGACACTTTTTCAAAAACCGCCCAAATCTGGTATACAAATTCAAACAGGTGAAACAAAAGCTTCTGTCTTTATTAACTCCCAATTTTTAGATAAAACCCCATTAATCAAAAAGGACCTAAAGCCCGGTGAGTATTACATCGAGATCAAGCCCGACAATATTGACTTAGCTCCTTACGAAACCAGCGTCACTCTACGTGACGGTTTTCTAAGTGTAATCATTTGGCAACCGGGACTTACTCCAGAACTAAGCGGCGGTGTAATTTACGAACTAGAAAAACTACCCGATAAATCTCAAACTGAGGTATCTTTCCGCAGCATCCCTGATGGAGCAATTTTGGAAGTTGCTGGACAAGATCAAGAATTTACTCCGACGACAATTGATGGTGTAGGACCCGGAGTATTAGATTACAAACTGTCTCTTCCTTCTTATGTCAATCAGGAGCACACCGTTGATTTAATTGCGGGACACCGCACGATTGTGACTGCCAAGTTGGCCAAACAACAAACCGAGCTGATTCCCGAAGCGATTTCGGCTCCCACCAGAGCCGCCACTCCAACCCAACCCGCCACTGCCACCAACTCAGCTACTGCTTCCCAAATCGCCACAACTGCAACTCAATCAGCTTCTACTGTCAACATCCGCTCTACGCAATTATTTATCGATGGTCAAGAAGTCCTCCGCGCTCGCTCTGGACCGGGCGTGACTTACGACCAAGTGGGTCTAGTTAAAGTCGGACAAAAGTATCCCTTACTCAGCCAGCCGAACGACGGCTGGCTGGAGATTAAATTGGAAAATGGCGCTGCTGCCTGGATCAGCAGCGCCTACGGAGAGTTGGAGTAAGACAAACTGTACTCCCGACGATAAAGTGTCTTATTTTGATTATCAGTATCCAAATATGATCCTAAATACTTGATTTGCCTGGTTTTTTCTAAATAATTTAGACAATCATTATCACCACTAAACAAATACAAGCCTATTTTTTCACTAAAACATTCTTCTGTGCTAATTAGCCTAGTTAGGCTAATACTTGGAGCAAAATACTGCAAACCATCCTGAGCTGAAATCAGATTCTGTTGGGGTGGTGACTCAACAATCAATAATTCCGACTTATCTGCATTGCTGTAAACAAAGTTATTTGACATATATACATTTAGCAATTGTCGGTCATCAGCAGACTTTGTGTTGATATACTCATGGTTTTTTTTCAATCCAGTGACAAATATCACAAAAATCATCAATAAAAGAAGTGAGCGAACAATTAAATTAAGTGATTTACTCCTTTTTAATATAAATTTGCTAAAAATATAATTAACGAACTGGGTAAACTCAATCAAAACAACTGGCAAAATCACAAGACCTCGATGAACACGAAAACTTACACTATAATCTGCATAACCTTTGGCAAAAGTGGCTAAATAAAACGTCCCCAACACCCACAACAACGGCAGAACGTGTTTAAAATTACTCATCCCACTCAAAATTACTGGCACTATAAGCATAACCCCCACCCATGTGGAAACAAACTGCGTGTGATATGGCTCAGATAAGGTTTTTCCAATCATGGATATATTGTCTGAAATAGACATTAATTGTCCTTCGAGACCGCTTGTTTCTGAATTTATCCTGATATCTTCTCGGTAATCAATGCTAACGAATATCGAACTTACCGCCACTGTTGCAAAAATAATCGGAACCACCAATCTTTTCCACAGAATGTCATATTTAATCGATACTAGATAATAGAAAAAAATTGGCAATAAACTCAAACTGGGAGTGTATGAAAATACGCTCAAAAAAACCACAAATATAAATAACAACAAAGGCAATAATTGTCTTTGTTGTTGATAAATGAGCAGCAACCCAAAACCCATCAAGCCAAAACTCAACGGAAATATGCTTTGTTCGAATGAAAAAAATAAGAAGTGATTAACTGAATAAAAATGGAGCAGCGCTGATAATCCCAAACCCACGATCAAATCACTCAACTTGGTATTTTTTGATTTAAGAACTAAACCATACGTAAACATTATTAAACCTGTTACAAAAATGATCACTGCCCCCAAATTAAGACTAAATAAACTTCTACCGAATATAAGAGAGGGTAGCGCCTGGATAAAATACGCGCGGGACGGGTATCCCAAAAAACAAGATTGATTAAATTTTTCACCAAAAAATTCACTGTTGAGGATACAAGAAACTGCTTGAGTGGTTTCTCCTGAAATGTTTTGTATTTGACCTGCGCGAAATACCAGCAAGCCAATTGTCAATCCAACAATCAATAAAGAAAGAAATGATTTTTGTCTGAAACTGATTATAAATAGTTTGAACGAGCAATAAATTCCAAACCCTAATAACAGCCCATAACCAGCAATTTAACTCCAGCTTCCCAACTCCAACATTAGCCTAGTCAAATTGTTCTGACTCAAAATCAACCAAAAATTAAGATACAATAATATTGACAGTACAGTAGTAATGAAAAAGATAGCGAATGCTTTAGCAATTGAACTAAGTTTACTCAACATATTTCAAGAACAATTTTATAATAATCATAGTATATGAACATTGATCAACTAAAATTTAGATTTAAGATTTACCATCTTGGACTGCTGTTGATTGTCCTAGGCATATATTTTCGTTTCAGTGGTCTGAACTGGGATGCTGGTCAGCATCTCCATCCCGACGAGCGGTTCTTGACTATGGTTGCCAACGACATGACCTTGCCTAAATCATGGGGGGAATACTTCGATCCATCAGTTTCTACTTTTAATCCCGCCAACATTAATTTTCCATTTTTTGTTTATGGTGTTTTTCCCGTAACTTTAAACAAAACTATCGCTATTTTACTTAACAACAATAATTATCATGATCTAACGATTCAGGGAAGGTTTTTATCTGCTCTGTTCGACAGCTTAAATATCTTTATCCTTTTCTTTTTCGTCAAAAACATTAAGAAATGGTCAAAAACTTTAAATATTGATGGTTTGGAGTGGTGGAGCGCGGCGATCTACGCCGCGCTAGTACTCCCCATTCAACTTTCTCATTTTTTTGCCGTTGATACATTTGTAAACACCTTTATACTTGGTAGCTTGTTCTTCGCCCTACCTAATAATTTAAATATTGATAAAAAGAATACATTAAGAATACTTTTATCAGCTGTGTTTTTTGGGCTTGCACTAGCTAGTAAGATTAGCGCTGTCTATTCTGCACCTCTCATAATTGTTTTTTTGCTTTGGGTAAAAATATGTACAATTTGGCAAAAAAAAATTCAATATGTTTTTGTTGTCAAACAATTTCTTCGCGGGTTATTTTTTGTACTTTTTCCATTTTTCTTAACAACCTACATAACATTAAGAATGACAAATCCCTATTACTTTGAGAATCCTTCATTTTTTAATCCAGCAATTAGTAAGTTATTCATTGGTAATATTAATCAATTAAAGGGATTCAACGATCCCCTAACAATGTTCCCTCCGGGGATTCAGTGGAAAAGCAAAATACCAATTTTATTCCCACTCCAAAATATTGCTTTTTTTGGCTTAGGAATCCCTATCAGCACATTAGTTTTGATAGGAACAACCATCGTTGTTTTGCGCGCCGGTAGGAATCGTGACTTATTTACCGGGGCAATTCTTTTTTGGTCACTGGCGTTCTTTATCTACCAAGGTCTGCAGTTTACCCACAGCATGAGATATTTCTTAGCTATCTATCCTTGGTTGGCGGTTTTTGCTGGAACAGCATTGTCAATTATGTTTTATAAACTAAACAAGAGTTCAGATAAACCAAGTTTGATGATACAAAAACCGCTGATAACATTAATAATAATATCTATTCTCACTTGGCCTATGGCTTTTACCGCTATTTACCGCCAACCCCACTCCAGAGTTGAGGCTTCAAATTGGATATATCAAAATATTCTGCCGGGGTCAAAACTTCTCTCTGAGCACTGGGATGATGGTCTGCCTTTGAGTAGCGATTTTGGCTATCCAGGAATTTATCAAGGAGAACAACTAGAAGTTTTTGTTCCTGATAGCCAATTAAAAATGAGCAAAATCGCCACGCAACTTGAAAGCGCCGATTACTACATTATTTCATCAAATAGGGCGTGGCAAAGCATTTCCGATGACGCAAATAACTTTCCGTTAATGAGTGAGTTCTATAACAAACTTTTTGCCGATCAAATACCAAATTATAAATTGGTAAAGGCATTTGCCTCTTTTCCCAAGCTCTGCCTTCCATTCACCAATTACTGCTATGAGATCAACGATCAGTGGGCAGAGGAGGCATTTACTGTGTACGACCACCCCCAAGTATTTGTTTTTAAAAATCTCTAATTGAAACGCAATCTTATAAAGCCATTTTTTTTCTAAGCACATAAAATATTGCCGAACTTTGTTTTGTATCACACCATTGACTACTTTCAGTCATTGAAGCAATCGGTTTTGAAAAAATGGAATTAATATAAAAAAGTTTTTCTAATAAAAACTTAGGGGCTATAAGCAACGGTATGGATAAGTAGTGGAATATCTCCAACAATCGCGCAAGCTTCATAGGTAAGTAACCCCTTGCTTCAATCACTTCAAAACCAGCATCTTGGAATCTCTTTTTCCACTGCTCGGCACTTAGAAGATTTCTGTGTACCTGCTTTTTTCTCAACCAATTCGCATATATTTCACCAAATAATTTTTTTCCTAATAAATTTTTTTCCCATTTATCTGTCATTACTGTAGTGAGTAAATAACCACCTGGTTTAATCACTCGACTTATCTCACTTAGACTTACATTTAAATCATCTAAATGTTCAAAAACACAATTCGATACTACTGTTTGAAAACTACTGTCCGCCAATGGAATGTCCAAACCATTGTACTTAACCAACTTTTTATAAACATTGGTTACTGGCGCTTGATCGATTTTGCTTGTAGTAATATCTAAACCAACTTGGATTTGATGAGCGACTTTTTGTTTAATAAATGAGTGCT
>DAOOPX010000024.1:0-9884 GCA_035388465.1 Candidatus Woesebacteria bacterium | reverse complement strand
GGTTGAGCCAGTGTCTAAGACAATTACTTCATCGCACCAACGTAAACAACTGATACAGGCAACAATGCTGCTTGCTTCGTTCTTTGCCAAGATTACTGCGGATATTTGATCTGTACTTTTCATACAATTAGCTGCTTGCCAAACTTTCTACGATAAAAATCAATTACAGCCTGGCGACGATATGGATCTGTCGTTATCAGATTCATTAATTGTAAACGTACTGCCACAAATTTGGCCTGCCAATTTCCATGCAACCAAGCCAGTAAGCTGCGATTTCGTTCTTGATAATATTGCTGAAGATTTGAACCAGAACCCCCCGAAGATCCTGCATTATCGTGCCAAACAATCGCCTGATGAGAAATACCAAGCTTGTAGCCAAACTTTTGTGCTCGAAGGCTCCAATCTACGTCCTCAAAATACAAAAAATATCGCTTATCCAAAAAACCAATTTTTTCTAAAACCTCTCTTTTAATAAAAATTGCGCAACCTGTGCAAAAATCAGTTTCCGAGATCTGGTCAAATTGACCTCGATCAATCTCATCTACGCCGAGATGGAAAGCTGTCAGGTTGCGCCAATCAATCACGCCACCGACAAACCAGATTACTTTACCTCGATCTACCTTGGCGTAACTATGCTGATGAAATTCTTTACCCGCGGTAAAATATATTTTGGGTGAGATCATTCCCCAAGATGGATTCTCATCTGCTGCTTTAAGCAACTGAGCTAGTGCTTGAAAATCTACCGTTGCATCGTTATTGAGTAGCCACAAGTACTGGGGATCAAAGTTTTCCACCGAGAAGTGAATACCTAGATTATTCCCACCAGTAAACCCCAAGTTGGCGTCCGATCGAATCAAGTGAAAAATCTTAGGATTAAAACGTGACGGCAAACTGAATAAATTTTTTGATCCATTGTCAACTATCACTACCTTGAGAGTATTGCCCGAGATATTTTTCAATCGAGCTAACGAGTCAAGACACTTTAATGTCGTCTTGGTTTGATTAAAGTGCACCACAATCACTGCTGTCACAGACATTAAGCCATTATATCAGCCTATGATGCGACGTACTCGCCAGAACCACTTTTTCAAACCCTTGGCATTTTCTAGCTGGTAACTGCAGTACCAATAATTAATCTCGCGCTTGAATTGCCAAATATGACTCATAATTTGCGTTTGATCGTGTTTGCTCTGAGGAAAACCTTGTTGTTCCCACTGGCGCAAAGTCACCACCAATTCATAGTGAGCTTGAAGAAGGGCTAAGGCTAAGCCGTGGCGATTGGCTTTATAACCTTTTTGGGCAAACAAGCGCCGCACGAATTCTTGACTAAATGATTGCCAAATTGCCCGAGTATCGAGTTTGGTAGGTAGAGGCCGCTGCGCGGCCTCAATCTGCGTGTATCTCACCATTTTACTCAAGTAATCATCAATCGATAAATAATTAAAATGATGAATTGCGAGTGTATCTTTAGCCGGTATTTCCAAAACTGTGCCGCGCTTGACCCTTGGCTGAGCATGGATTTTATCACTCCATTTGACCGCCTTGGCCAGAATCAACCTGAGTTGATAATCTGGCCACCACCCTGCGGCATTGATCCAAGCATCAAAAATCATATTTTTACGTGGAATGCGGTAACCTACCACGTCGGGTTTTTTTTGCTCGATTAATTCAAGAATTTTGTCAGCCAGTTTGGGGGGAATTACCTCATCTGGGTCAACGATCAACACCCACTCGTGCTTGGCTTTTGAGATGGCAAAGTTTCTCGCCGGCTCAACATACTCGAGGGGTTGATGAAAATATAGCTTGGCGCCATGCTGGTGCGCTATTTTAACTGTCTCGTCATGACTATACATGTCGACAACAATGATTTCATCGACAAACTTCAGTGAGCTCAGACAAGAGTCTAACGTTTTAGCCGCATCTCTAGTATTAATAACAGCCGAAATTTTGCTCATAAATAAGCCCAACTCATTTTAGCATCTTCTTCATCAAAATTCGCCCGATAGGTAAAAATTCTTGATAGATTTTATTTTTTCCGAGCACAAACATTAACCCAACGTACAGCAGTCCGCACAGGATAATCAAGATAAATAGCTGAGTTAAAGAGTTGACAAAACTCAAACCAAGTAGGCCCAAGCCAATCATCATTGTACTTGCCAATAACTGGCGCCATACCTGATCGAAAAACTGGAACTGTACATATTTTTTAGTAAGAATAACTGAAATTCCAGAAGTTAAACTAATTAACAAAGCCGCGATGGCTACACCGTCATAATTCCAGAAAATAACTGCAATTGGCGTAATCACCCAAGTCAAAACCGTCCAAAACACCATTAATTTCAGCGTAGTGTCAATTCTGCCCAGAGCATTCAGTGTGTTGGTTAGCGGTGTTGAAATAGCAGACCAAACAATGCTCAGGCAAAACAGCGTGAAGCTTAAACTGGCCGGTAGCCACTTGGCGTAAGCAGGTATAAACTCCAAGATTGGCCTAATAAATAACGACATGCCAAATAAGATCGGAAAGATGACCAATGTAACCGCAAAAATGGTTTTTTCAATGGCTCGCCGGAGCAACTCTTTATTATCTTGAATTCGGGAAAAAGTAGGAAAAGTAATCGTCATAATATTTTGCACCGTCAATTGGTACGGATACATTGACCAGTTTTTGGCCCAAGTGATGTAGCCAAACTCGCGATTAGGTAAGTACCAACCAATCGCCAAGTAAAATAATTGGTCCTTGATTCTGGCCAGAAAATCATTTAGTTGGAACTTAATCCCAAATCGAGCTAAACTCACCACGCTCTGAATATCTAGATGCAGACCAATTGCCCAAGGTTGAATGATGTTCATTACCACTACTCCAGTCAGAGATCTCAGGATCACTGCGTAAGCGTAGGCAATCACCCCCCAACCTTGCCAAGCCAGAACTACCACTGTCAGATGAAACACAATCTGTTCAAAAATTTGAGGCATGACCAATTTGGAAAAATTTAGCTCACGTTCCAAAATTATTGAAGGAATGGTCTTGAGAGTCGCAAGTGGGAAAGAAAGGGCAAGACTAAGGAGCAACCACTTGCCTGACACCCCTATTTTTTGATCTAGAACACCGCTATAAATTAATAACAGTGACAGAGCAACAATCAACCAGGACAAGATCTGTTGCAAGGTGAAAGCAGTGCGGTAATCCTTGATGGTTGGCTGCTGTGCTTTCTGAATCAGCACAGCAGCCAACCCCACATCTGAAAAAAACACCAATATACCAATGATTTGCGTCACTAAACCATAAACACCAAACTCACTTGGTTCAAGAAAACTACTTAGAAACAGCAACGACACCATGCCAATACCCTGGAGAAAAAGTGTGCGCAAGAAGTACGATGCTGCGCCATGAACTGAGCGACTTTTTAGCTCATCAACCGAGACCGCTGTTATTACTTGATTTTTTGGCATAAAATTTTCGACCGATACACAATCATCAGGCAAACCGCGCTCATCAAGGTAATTATATTAGACAACATCCTAATTGGGGTTTCACCAAATACAGCGCCCACTCTTGCTTCACCTGCTGGGACGCTTACTTGGATCAAGCCTCTGTCCGAAACTTGTGCGGGTACTAGTTCTCCATCAATTTCCACTTGCCATCCAGGGAAATAAGCAATCGGTAACTCAATTTCTCTAGTGTTTTCAAGATTGTATTGATAAAGTTTGGCGTGCGAACGTGAGACCAACACTTCTGATCGAGTCATCTCGGTAACTGTTAAGCCAATAAACTCTGGATGTGGTGCCGGTAGTAGCTTAGGATCGAGATCCGTAGGTAGGTAATCTGGCAAGACTGAGCTCATCTCAGCTTGTATTCGTTCGGGCTCGGCATAATAAAGCGCAGTGCTATCTTGCAAATACTCCTTTGGCTTAAAGTAGCGGCTGCTCAATATTAGAGTCGACAAAAACAAAATACCGATAATGACCAAACGAGTCGGATTGTTCTTCACCAATCTTGATACCACATAACTCACCATTAAGCTCAGCAAAAAAGAGATCAATGCCAAAAAACGCCACGGGAACTGGAGAAAACTCAACAGTGGCAAATTTTCCCACAGCCAAACAGTTTTGGGTGTGGTCAATAGCACACTCAAACCAAAAAAGAGCATTGTGGTCCAAAGCAACAAATGTTGGGTTATGAATTTACGCCAGTGAAGGCGGCCAGTTTTGTTTAGTTTTGAAATAATCAGTAAGATGATCAGCATCAATCCTAGTAGCTGGGGATAACCCAAGAAAAACGAGATGCCGTCATCTGGACCCCAACCTGAACCACCATAACCCCAATTTTCTTGGACAAATTGGCGCAGATACAAAAAATGATGATGAAAATCAAAGTAACCAGTTTGAATTAGGTTGTCCAGTTGGGTTAGGTTTTTTTCCAGTACACTCGGCAATAGATAAAAAGCACTCAAGCCAAAACCAACCAAAGTGGGTGGCAACAGTCGCAACACAACTTCTTTGATGAAACTGAGGGTAAATTTCGACCCCTGTGACTGGAAATACCAAATGACCGCCAAAATCAAAAGAGCAGGTAAAGCGATCATCGCTGTCAAGTTATGACTGAGCACTAAAGCAGCGATGCTCACGGAAAGCGTGAAGAAACCGAGTGGGCGGCGGGCTAGGACCTGCCCGCCGCCCAGCAATACCAACGGCAGGAGTGCCATCCCCCACGACTCACTTAGCGCCCCCCGGACGTATAAGTTAACCGCCCGATACGGCGCTAACACATACAAACTTGCCAGGAGCAAACCCGCAGCGCGCCCAAATTTTTCTTTACCCAGAGCATAAGCACCAATCAGCGCAATTAAGTTCCCCACCAAAAATACCAGCTTGATCGCAGACTCCAAGCTCAACCCCAAATTGAAAAAAATCCCACCAACAAAATATGGCAATGGTGCATAAAAATTAAATAACGGCATACCGTAACCATAACCAAAGTTGCTCGACCAACGCGGCGGAATCTGCCCATCAGCTAGGGCGCGACCCATCTCTGCAATTCTGGCACCGTGGACATAGTCATGAATCGGGAACAATGGCTTAAAAATTAACACCCAAGAGCTGGCCAAAAAAACACTCACAAGTAGAAGAAACATCACTAGTTTTTTTGGCATCAACCCAATTGTAACCCATCTCAAACTGAAATTTCTTCCGACTCTTGCTAGAATAGCGCAATGTCAACGACGATAGAGACTCAAAAACCAGTATTAAACTTATGGCAGCTGTGGTTAAAAACCACCATCTTTGCTGGTTTTTTTCTGATCATCTTCATCTTAATTACTATACTAATTGCTGCTTTTTTTGGTTACCGGTTCACTAACCAGATTCTGG
Organism: Candidatus Woesebacteria bacterium; assembly: GCA_035388465.1. Lineage (GTDB taxonomy): Bacteria > Patescibacteriota > Microgenomatia > UBA1400 > PJMF01 > DAOOPX01. The sequence goes on along the minus strand of DAOOPX010000024.1, from coordinate 4,517 downwards.
CTCAAGCAGGTATGAATTATTCTCAAGTGTTTGCGTTACTTTCTGCGACCGATGAGTCACTTAATCACGTTCCTAACAATCTGCAAATCCTGGTTTTGGGCACTGATGAACTAGCTGAGAGAACCAACCAACCAGTACTCACGGATACGATTTTAGCTTTGAACTTTGATCTAAACTCTGGTGAGCTCAACTCACTCTCGATACCCAGAGACCTTTGGCACCCAGATTACCAAACAAAAGTTAATGCGCTTTATAGTTACGGCGATGAGTACTTTCCGGGTCAACCAGAAAAGTTTGTGGCACAAGCAATTGATGGACTAACTGGCTTTAGTAGTGATGTCAACTTAGTTATTTCATTAGATTTATTGGCCCAATTAATTCAGATCGTTGACGGAGTTGAAGTAAGCATTGAGCAGGGATTTACAGATGAGGAGTTTCCTCGACCAGGCGTGAGCCCTACAGCACAGGATCCTGAGTTACTTTACAAAACAGTGGTGTTTGAACCTGGGCGTCAAACACTCGACAGTGAGCGCGCCCTTGAGTATATTCGCAGCCGAAAATCTGCTGATCCTGAAGCCGGAACAGACACGGCGCGTGCAGCTCGGCAACAACAGGTGCTTGATGCCCTGTTGGTCAAATTAACCAGTAAATCTACCTATTATTCATCAGAAGTAATTGGCCGACTGCTCAAACTCTACCGAGCCGAAATTGATCAATACTGGCCACTGGATCAAGCGATGGCCACTGGAATAAAGTTTCTGGAAAAACAACAAAAAATACAATTTAAGCAAAAGTATCTACCCATTTATCCAGATATTGAATCAGGTCTAATATTTCACCCCAACCCCAGACTTTATCAAAATCAATGGGTGTTTGCGGAAAAAGCCAGTGGCATACTCAAGACCGAAGTACCCAAAATCTTAAACTTAACGCAATGAAACGCTCAGATTATCGACCAATTACCCAAGTTTGGCTGAACCGTGCCTTGATCAGCCTGATCGTTGTGCTGACAATCTTAGCGGGGTTTCTGAGCGACTTGTTAAATCAGCAAACTAAACTTTATAATAATTTAGAAGATCGCTATATTCGTATTCAACATCAGCTCGGAAAAAAAGAGGTACAACGTTTGATCGAGCAATCTTATGAACAATAAATCTTAGATACAATATATAATTTAAATCGACAGTTTAAACGCTACAGTTTATAATTTCACCCAATGATAAACAAAAATCCTCACCAACCACTTAAAATTTTAGTGACTGGTGGCGCCGGGTTTATCGGGGTAAATTTTCTTCATTATTGGGCGAAAAGATATCCAGATGATGCTTTAATCAATCTCGATAGTCTCACCTATGCTGGCAACTTATCAAGTTGCCAGCCACTTGAATCTCATCCCAATTATCATTTTATTCACGGCAGTATTAACGATACTGAGTTAATTGACAAAATACTTGAAGGCGTTGAGTTTGTGGTTCACTTCGCTGCCGAGACCCACGTGGATCGCTCAATTGCTCAACCAGATGTCTTTCTCCAAACTAATGTGCTGGGCACCCATACTTTACTTAAAGCTGCTCTCAAACACAAAATCAAGCGTTTTCATCATGTTTCCACGGATGAAGTATTTGGCACGCTGAACTTGGATTCTAAAACACAGTTCAACGAACATACACCCTATGCACCCCGCAGTCCCTACTCAGCCAGTAAGGCGGCCTCGGATCACCTCGTCCGCAGTTATGGCGAAACCTTCGGGTTGCCGTACACAATTACTAACTGTTCAAATAATTATGGCGAGTATCACTTTCCTGAGAAGCTTTTTCCCCTGGCAATCACCAACCTTATTGAGAACAAAAAAGTACCCGTGTATGGTAGCGGCAAGCAAGTTCGCGATTGGCTGTACGTTCAAGATCACTGCGCAGCCATCGAACAGGTTTTACTTAACGCCCCGGTTGGAGAAACATACTTGGTTGGTGGTCTAACTGATGATATTAGTAATCTTGACGCGATTAAACTTATTTTGAAGTTGATGAATAAATCAGAGTCCGAGATTGAGTTTGTCGCTGATCGTCCTGGCCACGATCAGCGCTACAGCGTCTGTTGGGACAAAATTCGCGAGAAACTTGGCTGGCAACCGTCAGTTGACTTAGAACAAGGACTCACTCAAACTATTGAGTGGTACCAACAACACCGTGAGTGGTGGCAACCTTTAAAAAATAACAACTCTGAGTACTTTAGCCAACAGTATCCGACCTTATGATAATTTTCACTCCCTCCAAACAAAATGAAGTAGCTCATGATATTTACTCAACGCCGCTTAAAGGAGTGTACTTTCTCAAACAAGATATTCATCTTGACGAGCGTGGTTGGTATAGTGAGCTTGCCCGAATTAAAGAACTAAATACCTTACTTGATACTCCCTTCGAAATTCAGCAAGTGAACTTGTCCTACTCCAAAACTAACGTAATTAGGGGTATTCACGCAGAAAACTGGTCAAAATTAATTGCCCCAGTTGCGGGAGAGTGTATAAGCGTGCTAGCAGATTTTCGAGTTGACTCGGCTAGTTTTAAAGAAACTCTAGCCTTTAAACTTGGACAAAACTCTGAGCAACAACTCATGGGTGCAATCTTTGTACCTCCTGGAGTAGGCAACTCTTTCCTAGTAACTAAAGGACCACTTTATTATTTGTACTGTGTTAATCAGCTGTATCATGAACGTGATCAATCTGGAGACATGGCAATTTCATTATTTGATCCTGAGCTCAACATCAACTGGCCGATACCAAAAGATCAAATGATTATTTCTGGTCGAGACAAAAAATCAATTACCTTAAAAGAAAGATTGGCACAAAAGTAATATGTCCGTTTCGCCACCAACAGTTTTGTTGACCGGTTCATCAGGTTTGGTGGCTTCTCATTTTGTTGAGTTGTTTACGACCAAATATCAGTTTGAAAAACTCGATATCTCTAACCCGTCCCATCCAGTTGACATTACTAATGGCGAACAATTATTTTCAGCTGTCGCAAACTCAAAAGCAGAATTTTTGGTTCATTTTGCGGCCTTTACCGATGTGACCAAGGCATGGGAAGAAACGAACAACAAAAACGGCCTGTGCTACAAGGTCAACGTTTTGGGCACTAAAAACATTGTTGCGGCCTGCGAAAAGTCTGGTAAACATCTGATTCACATCTCGACTGCATATGTATTTGATGGCGAGAATCCAAACCCTTACACCGAATCTGATCAACCTCACCCAATCGAGTGGTACGGTCAAACCAAGTGGGAGGCTGAGCAGCTGGTGAGTGCTGCCCAGTGCCCATGGACAATTCTGCGAATTGATCAACCCTTTGGCTCGCTCGCTCACGCCAAAAAGGACGTACTGCATAAATTAGTAGATAAAATGAAAACCAATACGTTACCCCCACAATTTACAAATCATCGTTTTGGGCCGACATTTATTGATGATTTCACCAAAGTGATTGATTGGGTAATTAGGACAAAAACTACTGGTCTCTTTCACGCCAGTAGCGGCGAATCATGGACTGATTTCGAGTTCGCTCAAGAAATTCAACAGCTACATCAACTTCCTGGACTGATTAGTCCTGGAGATTTAGATCAGTACTTGAAGACAACGAGTAGGCCATATCAAAAAAATACTGCCTTGAATTGCACCAAACTCATTGAAAAACTTGATTTTAAATTTCAACCGATAGCTGCAGCTATCGGTCAAATTAAAGTTTAAAATCAAGTCCGTTTTTTTCTCAACAACTCAATTTTTTTTGGATCACCAGACAACAATTCCTCAGGCACTTTCCAACCGTTGTACACGGCTGGCCGGGTGTATTGGGGGGGGCTGTGAAAACCTGGGGCATCATGCGTTTCACCAATCACACTCTGCTCGTTCCCCAATACACCCGGCAACATCCGTGTCACCGCATCAACAAGCACTAACGCGGCCGGTTCACCTCCGGTCAAAACATACTCGCCCACTGATAACTCTTCGTCAACCAAGTACTCGGCCACTCGCTGATCGACATCAGCGTAGTGGCCGCAGATTATCGTTAGTTGCTGCAACTGGCCATACTCCCTGGCCTTTTGCTGGGTAAATTGCTGACCTCTAGCTGATAACAACACGATTCTTGAGTCACTTTTGGCTAATCTAGATTTGCGCAGTTTTAGTGATTTCAGAGCCGCATCAATTGGCTCGATTCTCATTACCATTCCCGGACCACCGCCAAAAGGTCGATCATCAGTAGTATGGTGTTTATCACTAGCAAAATCACGAATATTAACCAAGTTCACGTTAATAGCATCTTTTACTTGAGCTCGTTTCACTATCGAAGTTTGTAAGGGAGAAGTAAAATACTCTGGAAAAATTGTTAAGATATTGACTTGCATCATTTAATACTCCGCTTGCGACTCTAGATTATACTCGCTAGAATAATAGCTATTCAATATCATGCAAGTCGAAGAAGGTTTTACCCTTACAAAAGCCACTGTGGTCAGTAGAAAGTTTCTTAAAG
>DAOOPX010000023.1:0-10023 GCA_035388465.1 Candidatus Woesebacteria bacterium | reverse complement strand
AAAACCGCATACAAGACCCAGCCAAACTCAAAAGATTGGTGACTTTAATTGACGGCGAAACATGGATGAGTTTGGATGTAGATGTTAAAGGCGAGATTTATGAAGGGTTACTCGAACGCAACGCCCAAGACACTAAGAGTGGAGCAGGTCAATACTTTACTCCTCGGGCTTTAATTCGTGCCATGGTTGAAGTTATGCATCCCGAGCCTGGACAAACAGTTTGTGATCCTGCCTGTGGTACGGGTGGTTTTTTCTTAGCAACCAATGAGTACTTGAACGATCATCACAAGCTCGATGTCGATCAACAATTATTCTTGAGAAATAGCACATTCAAAGGCTGGGATATTGTCGACAATACTGCGCGCTTGTGTGCCATGAATCTGTTCTTACATGGCATTGGTGGTGAAAATAGCCCAGTGACTGTAGGCGACAGTTTAATTTCTGACCCCGGTGAGCGATATGATTTAATCCTTACCAACCCTCCATTCGGCAGAAAAAGCAGTATCAAAATTACCAATACTGCTGGCGAGATCGAAACAGAACAACAGACCTATGAGCGTGAGGATTTTTGGGCAACTACTTCAAATAAACAACTCAACTTCCTGCAACACATTAAAACTCTGCTCAAGATCGGTGGTAGAGCGGCGGTAGTTGTGCCAGACAATGTTTTATTTGAGGCAGGAGCAGGCGAAACCATCCGCAAGAAGTTACTGCATGACTACGATGTCCACACCATTCTACGGTTACCAACTGGCATCTTTTATGCCAATGGCGTAAAGGCTAATGTAATCTTTTTCGACAAGAAGCCTGCCAGTGAAAACGCTTGGACAAAAGAGGTTTGGTTCTACGATCTGCGAACCAACAAGCACTTCACTTTGAAGCAAAACATGATGACTCTCAAAGACCTTGAGGATTTTATTACCAGCTACAACCCAAGTAATCGCCATGAGAGGGTGGAGACAGACAGATTTAAGAAGTTTACTTACGACGAACTCATCAAACGAGATAACACCAGTCTCGATATATTTTGGCTCAAGGATGAATCGCTGGAAGACTTGGAGAATCTACCAGAGCCAGAGATACTACTCGCTGAAATCACTGAGAATCTACGCAATGCACTAGAGCAATTTGAGGAGCTTGAGGCTTCGTTACGAAAGTAAATTAAGGTCACTATGTCACAATCAATACTACAACAGATATGGGATAAGACTCTAAACAAACTAAATGAAAATGAACTTTTTGAACATAATCGACTAAGTGAGATAAGTAATGCAGTAGAAGTAAACGATACGGCAGAAATACAAACAGTACTCTGTAAAAAATATGAAGATCAAGAAACTAGCAATTAGATCTATAAGAGGTATCGTTGATATTGATCTTAATTTTGATGGCAAAAATGCAGTTGTCCATGGAACAAATGGTACTGGCAAGAGTGCTGTAGTTGATGCTTTAGATTTTCTTCTAACTGGACAAATATCAAGACTAATGGGAGAGGGTACTTCAGGCATTACACTGAATAGGTACGGTAAACATGTGGACTCGACAGATTTAACTCAGTGTTTTGTAGAGGCAGATTTACAAGTTGTTGACCAAGCTGACCCAATTACAATTAAAAGATATCTCAATAATCCAACAGAACTTGAAGTTGAGGAAGATAAATTACCGATCATCGAAGAGGCTCTAGACATTGCTAAAAAGCATCAGTTTCTTCTTACTCGGCGAGAAATTTTAAGGTTTATTACATCAGACGGTAGTTCAAGGTCAAGTGAGATCCAAAAGCTACTTAAGCTTGATGAAATTGGTCGAACAAGACGAGCCTTAGTTCAAATTAAGAACGGATTAAATAGCAACAGAGTTGTAGAGGAACGATCACTAGAAGCTCTCCGAACAGAACTACACACAGTGCTAGGTATTAGACCATCAACCAGTGAAGAAGCATTAGTTGAGATAAATAAATATAGAAATGTTTTACAGGTAGAACTGTTAACAAATCTTGATCCAGACAATTTTTTGACTTCAGTTGGTTCGCTGGATACTCAAACCCAGAAAAAGAAACCAACTCAAGGAGAGATAGTAAAGGTTGCAGAGGGATTACAAACACATTTAACTGAAGAACATGTTAGCGATCTTCGAAACATGGTTGAGGCTCTAGGTGAGTCAGTAGCAGGCTTAGTTAAGCTCGGAACAGACATTAAAGTTATTGATACAGTGGATTTACTGAGTCAGGGTTTAAGAGTTATACACAAACATAACGATCAGGAAAGGGATAACTGCCCGCTTTGTTTGTCTGAAATTGATTCCGAACAGCTTGAGGCAAGTATTAAAGTGCGGTTAGAAAAAGCTGGGCAAATTAGTAAAGCCTATGATGTTCTTAATCGAAACAAACAGCAACTTTCAACCTCAATTGGTCAGCTATGCACAGCAATCAATACATTAACCCAATTATTAAAAGAGGTATCTATAAATAGTCAAGGACTAGTGTCAATTGCTGAAACACTAGAAGAAGTAGTTACTGTACTAAATTTGGAAGTTTCACCTTTGTTAGAAAAAAAATCATTGGTCGAAATACTCGATAAAGTATTTAGCTGTATTGAACTTATAAAAATTGAGGAGGTTCTGGCTGAGGTTAAGTCAAATGTACCAAGCGGAACGACTAGAGAAGAAGCAATAACAATCTTAGCCAAGACACAACAAAAGGTTAGAGAAATCAATGAAAAAAAACTAAAAGTTGCTCAAGCTAAAGTTAATAGTCAAAGAGCAGTTGATCTTTATGACGCATTTGAAGAATCACAGAATGAAGTTATTGATGAGTTATACGAATCTATTAAAGACAGGTTCGTCGAGCTGTATCGTGACTTACACTTAGACGATGAATCACGCTTCCAAGCACAACTACAACAACATGGCGCCTCAGTCGATCTCTCAGTAGATTTCTATGGTAGAGGTCAACATCCACCGCACGCTCTTCATAGTGAGGGTCACCAAGATAGCATGGGGATTTGTCTTTATTTAGCATTGAACGAGAAGGTATCAGAGGGAAAGCTTCAAACAATTGTTTTAGATGATGTAGTTACCTCAGTCGATACCCAACATAGAAAAGAGTTGTGTAAAATGCTAAAAAGTCAGTTCCCTGATACACAATTCATTATCACCACTCATGATACAACCTGGGCACAACAAATGAAGACCCATGGAGTTGTTGATAAAAAGAACCTGATTAAATTTTATGGATGGCAGGTTGATTCCGGTCCTAAATATCTATCTCCACTTGATATATGGGAAGAAATTGAAAACGCACTTAACGAGGAAGATGTTCACTCTGCTTCTTCAAAATTAAGACGCTTTTCTGAGGAATTTTACTTAAATATGTGCGTTGATCTAAGGGCTAATGTGCCCTGCAAACTTGATGGTGGTTGGACTCTAGGGGACTTATTTCCAAATGCGTGGAAAAAATATGGCGATTTGCTAAAGGAAGCTCAAAGAGCTGCAGCTAGTTGGGATGACGAACAACTAGCTTCAGAAATTGAAACTAAAAAAAGTCAGGGAGATCAAATATATACAAGAGCCTGGCAAGAAGCTTGGGGTGTAAATCGGACAACACACTTTACTTACTGGGAAAACATGACTAAAGCAGACTTTGCTCCTATTGTTGAAGCTTTTAAGGATTTTTATGACTTTTTTACTTGTTCAAGTTGTAATCAAACTTGTTACCTAACAACCGATCAATCTTTTCAACCTGACTCGCTAACTTGTGAGTGTGGTGGTATAAGCTACAAATTAAAAAAGAAACTTATAAGTTAACCTTAAAACCCGTTTTTATTACTCGAATTACTATTGGTAGCATTCAAACTAACTCTGCATGTTCCAAGGTTGGCTAGGTTGTTGCTGGCTTGTATCGCAAGTAGTCCAGACCCTCTCCATACCCCAGTCTTTCCACTACTAGCAGGAGTCTTTTAATGTACTCATCTATATTGTGACTTGGTACGGGGAGCCAAGCTTGACGATCAGCGAAAAAAAATAAGAATATGTCAGAGGGATAGTATTTTTATTGCTCTTGACAATCCTAATGTAATTGTTTAATCTATAAGTAGATAGTCATTGTAAACGGTTACCTACTATATATGAAACAAACAATTCTTTCTACCCTACAAAGCGCTTTACTTGAGGAGTTAATCGTAAAGTATGATCAAATTGTTACTTCAGAGCAAATCTATGCCCAAGCAGAAGGTGTGTGGAATCAACAAGCAGCTAAAAATGTTATAACCAGGCTTAACCGCAACGGCTGGTTGATTCGGGTAAAGCGAGGCTTATACGCTATCTCTGATCTGAGTAACCGAGGATTTTTATCCATCTCGCCTTATGTAGTGGCTCATCTTTTGGTTAAAGATTCCTACGTCTCTTTTGAGTCGGCTTTGGCCTATCACGGCATGTTTGACCAGCTTACTAACAAAACTATTTCGATTTCTCAGGTGCAGTATAAGACGGCGCAATTACAATCAATCGAGTACAGTTTTGTGAAAGTATTGAATAAGTGGTTTTTTGGCTGGCAGGATGTAATTATTGATAATAAGACAGTGCGCATGGCCACTGCCGAAAAAGCTCTAATCGACATGATCCAGTTCCGCAAAAGCAAATATACCGTTGATTTAGTAGTGGAAAAGCTTTCGGTGTATAAAGATTCACTGGACCTGCAAAAAATGACTGAATACCTGGGGAAGATGTCTTTGACTACCGTTAAGACATTTGGTCTTTTGTTTGACATTTTGGGCATTGATTCTGGAGATCTTTATAATCAAGTTAAGTTAAGGGGCACCCACTTAATGCTGTCTAGAGATGCAAAATTTAACGCCAAATGGCGACTCTATTATGACAAGTATTTTGATAAATATCAGTCTGTTAAATAATCCCTATGCTCACCCGACAACAATTCGAAATCATCAATCGTAAAAGCCTATGTTATCCCTTACACATTGCCGAAAAGGATTATTTTTTAGCGCTGGTAATGCAGATTATTGCTGCTTCTTCGATCGGTAAAAACCTGGTTTTCAAAGGTGGCACTGCTTTACATCACTGTTATTTGGATCAATATCGTTTTTCTGAGGACTTGGACTTTTCTTCAAACAAGATGCCATTACCTATCGAAGAGGTACGCAAAATTTTTGACAGCATCGACTATTTGAGTATTAAGAAGGAGTATCTTTCTAATGCCACTATCAAAATTGAGAAACTCCAATACACCGGACCATTGATCCAATCCAACTCATTGAAGGTAGAAATTGACTTCTTGCAAAATGTCCTGCTCCCGCCTCAAACCCTGGCCTATCACAATGTCTGGGGTGTTGATTTTACGGTTGCTGTTATGGATATTAAAGAAATATGTGCTGAGAAAATCCGAGCTATGAGTGATCGAGCTCGTTATCGGGACTTTTATGATATCTACTTAATTTTGGAAAAATATACGTTTGACCTAAATGAAATCATTTCTTATGTCAGGCGCAAAGAGATTCGTCAACCTATCACTAAAGCCAGTATTCAAACCAATTGGAAGGTGATTGCAACAGAAAAAGAGCAGGAGATGGCTCAGGTTTATAACTCCAAGCAAGTTGAAGATTGCCAGATTGAGGCGTTGATCCGTAGCTTACCTTTTGAGCGTATTGTGAATTAAACGCTGAAAGTTTTGATTCGATTTAAAGTAAAAGCGTTATGAATACACGTTGTGACTAATTGTTGTTTGCGCAGGTTGTTTAAATTACAATGGCCTCATGCGCGAAGATTTCCCTCAAACAATAACTGCTAAAACCAAAGTAAAATTTGCAATTAGTGAGTCGGGAGTTTATGTCATCAGCATTACTGCCCGTTGTAAGGGTAAGAATGATCTGAGAGTCGAAATCGATAATCAGCTTTTCAGAGAAATTCCACCCAAAGACAATATCCAAAAATTTGATATTCCTCCTGCTTGGAATGGAACAAAACTAAAGGGTCGATCACAAACAAATATTTTTCTGTTGCAATTGGATGAAAGAGAGTACGTTGTTGATTTTATTCCTGAAGGTAGGGTAACAATTGAAAAGTATAGTTATTGGCAAATTGAAGATCCAACTCACGTCGAATTCAATCTCGATCAACAAGCTGAGGAAGGTGATAAAAGACCATGGTATACCTTTGCCTTGGTAGGTTTACCACTCAAATCAATTGAGGCCGAAGTTACTGTTGACTGGCACTATTTCGATGGTGATGATGTCAAGTTAATTATTGATAACGCAATCGAAAAAAACTCCAGCTCGCTGCTCTGGAAAAATTGGTTATGGCATGCTACCCCAGGGCAACTTTTAAGCGGTCCCAAAAGAGAACAAAAAGTTATCACCAAAGACTTACCCAAAGGGATCAATTATATTGAATTATGGGCAGACAAAACTCCGACTTTACACAGCATTATCCTTGATTTGGGTAACTTGGAATCAAAGATAGCACAACCTGAACCTACAACTATTCCAACAGTTGAAAACCCTAAATGGACTGGAGATTTTGCTGACGATACTGATCAAATAATATTAGCTCGAGCCCTATTTGGCGAAGCAAGAAATACTTTAGTACCAGATGAGGCTCGGATAGCTATTGGTTGGGTGATAAAAAATCGAGTCATAAGTGCTGGATGGTCTAATTCTTACTTGGGTGTAATTACTAAACCCAAACATTTTAGTGCATTTAATCTTGGAGATGATAACCGCTCATTTGTTGAAGACCCCCTTCACACTGGCAAAGAAGTAGATCGAGAAGCTTGGAGAAAAGCATTTGATATTGCTGGGAGAATCATTTCAGATAAGTTGGTCGATCCAACGCAGGGAGCTAATCATTACTATGATGGTAGTATCAGCACTCCTGATTGGGCTGAGGGTCAAAAACCTACCCTAATCATCAGCTATATTAACCAGTATGAAGTGGAAGTTAGTATTTTCTTTTTAAGCTTATGAAATTCAGGTATTTATTAGTTTGTCTTGCTGTTCTAATAGGATCAGTTTTTTATTTACAACTAGCTCGACAAGAACAAAATACTCGAGCAACTTTTTCCCCAGTAGCTGTTAATTCCACAAATCTAATTGATATCAATAAACTAACTTTGGAGGATTACAAACACATTTCAGAAGAAAACGGTGCTGTATTTGTATCAAAAAAAGACTTTCATAAACAGGTTTACTTTGATGATAAGCAGCTTCAATCACTAGAGATGTCGCCTTCCCAGACACAGACTGCTTTTTACTATAGCCCCAACGAAACAGATGAGCTAAAAGAAAGCGAACTCTCACTTATGATTTTTGACTTAACTAATAAAAGTGTCAAAGAAGTTTTTCATACTACTCATCCTTCTTGGGATGTGAGGAGTGACTTACATTGGCTTGGAAATAACCATATCATATTTATGCGCAATTGTGGAACTTCCTGTCAAGGATTAACTATGTTAAACATCCAAACTGGAGTAACTAAAAATGCGACTTTGTCTTATATGTTTTCATCTGATCAGCTAGCCTATACCCATTTTGATGATTGGTTTGAAAATGAACACAAAATGAATAATCTTGTCAATACAATAAACACAGAGGCTGTTGATGGTAAATTTTATTTGATTTTTGAAATGATGAGTGAAGCAGGAGAAACAAGCGGACAAAAAAAATATTTATTTACAGGAGATTCACTTATTTTGGATTCTTAAAAAACGGTTGATTTCTTTATTTGTCCATTCGCGGTACTTAGGATAAGTCAGCCAGTCAATGTGTCGAAAAACTTCCCGTCGTTCGAGCCAAGTCAGACTTTACGCTAATTTCGATACTCCAGATTTTCGTTTTAATTGCAGTTTGGCGGGTTTGTTGTATAACAATTAGTTTACAATTAAGTTTACAATAGTGTTTACAATTCCTGAATTTGGCGATACACTATTGTTATGTTTATACCTAAGTACCAACTCACATCAAGTCTCTTAACTAACCTGACCACAATTGAGCGGTTATATGGTCAGTTGGAGGCTTTGCGAATTCCGCAAAAGCTAGAATTAAACTTGGAGAGAGATAATTTAGTCAAGTCATCCTACATTTCCAACAGCATCGAGGGCAACCCACTATCTCTACCTGAAGTAACTAATTTACTACTCAATGAACGGGTTCCCGCTAACAAAGATGAAAAAGAGGTCAAAAACTACTTTGATATCCTCAAGTCGCTAGGTGAGTACTCAGATCAACCTGTTTCTTTGCATATAATCCAAGCCCTTCATGCGCGCCTAATGCAAGGAGCCGATGATGATATCGCAGGTAAGATTCGTAACAGTAAGGTAGTAATAGGTGGATATAATACAAACAATGGCGTCCCCCAACTCAAAGTAAAACATGAACCGCCTTTTCATTCACAGCAGCAAATTCAAACTGCTCTCCAGGAAGTCATCGCTTGGCACGATCACGACTCAACAACCCCAGCTATCTTAAAAATCGGTATTTTCCATCATCAATATGTGTACATTCATCCTTTTGCAGATGGTAACGGTCGAACGTGTCGCTTGCTGATAGCGCTACTTTTATTGAAGAACAACTATCAAATCAATAAGTACTTTGTGCTTGATGACTACTACGATATTGATCGCTCTCAGTATTCAGATAAATTAAGTACAGCAGACAAGGGCGATAAAACAGAATGGCTTGAGTACTTTTCTGATGGTATGAAATACTCACTGCAAAGTGCTTTGGGCAGAGTCAGTACGACAATCAAGTCGATGAACGTTGAGGACAGACCAACTGGCAAAGAACAACTGGTGCTAGATCTTTTTCAGATACACCAGCAAATCACATCAGCTGATATCGCGGCGCGCTTCAAAGTTTCTCGCCAACAAGCGCATAAGTTGTTGAGTGGTTTGGTCGAAAAAGGTTTCGTCAAGAAAAAAGGAGATACAAAAAGTAGTTATTATTTATTAAAGTGAATTCGGAAAGATATGTACCGATGACGTTCACTATTTTTCTAAGCAAGATTTTATTTAGCGTATGAATTGGATTATTGCCAGCCTTCTCATGTTTTTTAGTTCAGTGGCCTTGTATCTTTGTGTACGAAAGAGCAACTCGCTCAAGACACCTCAACAATTAAATAATCTCACCATGTTTCTAATACCCGTACTTGTATATCTGGTGTTAACGGTCAGAAATCCAACTAGTTTTACGCTTACACCACTTGCGTACTTTTTAATTGTAATTCAAGGTATTTTCTTTAGTTATCTTGGAAATGTATTTTCCTTAAAAGGAATCGAGTACTCCCCAAACCCTGGGTATAGTCTCATTATTTCAAAAAGTTATGTCGTTTTTACGGCAATAGCTTCCATATTTATTTTTTCTGCCCCACTGACAATCAAGTCAGCGATCGCTATCGTACTTATCGTCATGTTCTCAGCCTTAATTACAATCAACAAAGATAAAAACAGATCTACTTCGAATAAACTGTGGCTCCCTTATACGATGGGTGCATTTTTTTGTTGGGGGTTTCTGGCTTTAAGTTCTAAATATCTGCTGAATATAGGCGTGCCTATTCTCACTCGGCTCATTTTGTCAATGTTGGTAACAACAGTTTTGATAGTGGTAGAAATTAATTTAAAGAAAATACATATCTTTCAAATTACCAAGACTCAAATAGTGACGCTATTATTGATTGGAATATTTGGCTCAAGCTTCAATTACTTTATGCAAGTTGGGTTTGATCTGGCTCCAAATGTTGGTTATGTTAATGCTGCTAATGCCGCCTCAATTTCTTTGTTAACCTTGATGTCCGCTTTCTTTTTTAAAGACGAATTAACATTAAAAAAAATGATTGGAATCTTTGGCGTAACTACTGGTTTATTACTTTTATTTATATAACTTGGTAAAAAAAGGTCGAAAACCAACTGCAGAAGTTAACATCTGCCTTATGGTTAGTTTAATTTCTTGAGCAGGAAGTTTCACTTCATTATTAAGCCGGTAAAACTCCCAGCTTGATGCTGGGAGATGTATAGGCAGTCCA
>DAOOPX010000022.1:0-10299 GCA_035388465.1 Candidatus Woesebacteria bacterium | reverse complement strand
AATATTTGGCGATTAACAGATCTTGGCTGAGGTTAAGAAAATTTCGATGAGAGTTGACGAGTAACCAAGCTTGATCGGCAATGCTAGCCGCCTGAATGAATTCAGGCGGCAACTCATGAACAGGTTGGCCAATCCCCATGACAAAGATGTTTTCAACATTCTGGCGGTGCAGGTACATCAAAATCCCATCAGGGAGCGTGCCAAAATATCCTTCTGTAGCCAAAACCACGCGCTGGTTTTGGCCGACATTGAGCAATCTATCTGCTGTTTCCTTAATTCCATGTCCAGATGACCACTCTTCGAGATACTGAGTTCGATCTTTTTGAGGCAACGAAAGTTGGTTCACCGAAAAATAGCTTTGAAACATCCATAAAGCCGAAGAAGCAACGATGTTACTCAGAATAACTGCTGCGGTCAAACCCCACAGGAATTTTTTCCAAACAATCTGATTTTCGTTAGCTTTCTCCAGCATGAAGGCGATCAGCGAGCTAGCCGAGAGCGTAAAAAATATGGCTGTCGGTAAAAAGTATCGGGCATACACGACTCGACCTAAAATCAAGATGGGTAGTAAGTAAGCAAAAGATAACATCAAAAAAAATAGGTGCTTCTTTCTTCGTCTGGAGAAAAATAAACCCAGTATTGGAGCCAAAAAAACATAAAGGACTAAATAAGTGCTTAACTCAGTCCAGTATCTCGACCATTGTGACAAAATGAACCGCCACTCTCCACTGAGGACGGCGCTCAAGGAAAAGAGAAAATCACCGCCTCGTGAAAACAACTGGGAAAAGGCGGGATGGAGACGTAATAACAAAAACATTAATATACCCAAAATCACACTCATCAGTGTCAAAATTGAGTGCTTAAAAATAATTTGGTTAAGCTGAAACTTCAGTCCCCACGGAGTCAGGATTAACACTGGGATAAACAAGATTGCGGACAGCTTGGTCCAAAGGGCTAAACCAAGGAAAATTCCAGACAAAATTAACTTTTTGTAAAGTATCTGTCTCGAGTTGGAATCGTGACAAAACTCAATCAGCTTGAGCCAGCTGATACTTAAAAAAAGTGTCATTAAGCTGTCCATCAGTGCCATCCGCTGATAAAAAAACCAGAATGGCAAGATAGTGGTTAGAACAACCGAGAGCAGTTGCGCCTTGCGCCCGAGGCGCAAGGCGGAGGCTAAACGCCAGATTACGTATACTTGACCGAGACCGGCCAAGACTGACAGGGCGCGACCCATCAGCAGTGGGTCGCGCCCCAACCACTGTAGCGGCACCATCAGCCACACAAACAACGGCGTCTTGCCATCATTTAGTGGAAAAAATGCGTATTGACGAGCATCATCAATTATTAATTGAGCCCAGCGAATATAGATCGCCTCATCTGCAAATACCGGAAGTTCGAGTATATGAAAAAAACGAGTCGCGAGAAACACTAAGACAAATAAGACTAGGATCAAACTTTTCCGATTTAGCAGCTTATTCACGAGTTTATTGTATCAGGTTGTACTCGCCTCTTTCTAGATTTTATCAGTTGCAACACGATAAAAATTAGTACTCCCCCAAACCAGGTAATCAATCGTTCGTCTGCATTAATTTCGTCTGAGTATTCCCTTGCTGCCAGCCACGGAAGATACCGCAAGGAAGAAGAAAGAGATAGGGCAAGTAGCCACGAAACGAGCAGTTGACCGAGCTTAACAAATATCTTGATCACCCGATCAACTCCTTGGGGACGAATCGCTGGCTGGGCGATCGTCAAGAGCGGTAGCCACGACAGACTCCATGTCAGGTACCAAGGTAAAAAATATCTGGACCGTTCGGTCAGAAGGGGAAGAAACATCAACACCACTACGCTGACCGGCATACTCAACTTGAATAGAAAAGCCAGGCTGAGCTGAAACTGTCCAAAGAGACGTTCGAACAAGTTTAGTACTTGATATTTTTTCAACCCAGCCGCGGTAGTACTCCAATTGTTTATAACTAACACTCCCGCCCAAATTGGCAGCAAAGCTAAAGTACTGTACTTGATGCTGGCTGAAAGTAAGAGGATAACCAGTGAAAAAATGAGTGTCAGTTTTGAGATTCTTTTGCCTACCAATAAACCCAGTGAGATCGTTGCCAGAACCATCATCCAGATGTCGTTGTGACCATTACTCAAGATTTCTATGAGTAACAGCGGGTTAAAAAACAGTAGACAAAGATTTTTGAGCTTGAGTGGAAATGACAGCCGTTGAGCCACCCAAATCATTGAAAAAAACAGTAAAACTAGACTCAAGTAAGCAAACAACTTAAAAGTTATCCATGTGAGAAGAAATTTGCCAAAACCTAGCACATATGGAATAAGTGACAATCCGGTCCAACCATAATAGTACGGTGCGGGGGTGTGAGTGTTGTGCATAAACCGCGTCCACGGATCAAAAGCAAAGTCTAACGCTACCTTTTCGTGAGGATTAGCCTGATACTCAACCACCATCCGAGCATTGAAAATATAATTAAATAGATCATGGGAGTGAGCGTTGTAGGCAAAAATCAAAGGTAAAACGATCACGCTCCAAATAGCAACCATCTTGAGCAATGACTTAGGCGACCGGAAATTGATAGAGAAATCGGGAACAAAACGGATAATCAAAAAGTAGAACAAGAAAAATACAAGAACTAACGTTAAGTAGCCTAAATTAATTACTTGTGGCAGCTCGCGCGCGAGCTGCCACATCGATAATTGCCACTGCCAGTACACTGACCACTGAGTCAAAATTAAGTTACCATCAGTCAAGAGATAAGACCAGAGCAAATAACCAATCCCGACTACAAAGTAGCCAACAAGTGCAACAATCCAAATTGAGTTTAACCACTTACGCTCTGTCATGATCTTGATATTTACCCGTCCAAACTCCCAACCGGATTCTCAAAATATCGCGAAACATGCGCAAGCTGTCCTTGATCGGACTGACGCGATCTGTTTCGTGGTGTTGCCAAAAAATCGGTACTTCGCGAATCGGAATTTTATTGATAAAGGCTAAATAAAGTAGCTCCACATCAAAAGCGCCAGTAAAAGCATCATGGCGAACAGTTTGCGTACCATAAATTCTCAGTTTAGGAAAAAGCTGCTCGGTGGCCGCGGCTGAGAACAGCTTGAAACCGCACTGAGTATCAAGCAGTCCTGGGACAGTAAACATCTGCACAACTAGGTTGAAAACCCGGCCCATCAAGTGTCGATACCAGGGCTCGCTGCTGCGCACCGCGCCCATCATCTCGCGCGAGCCAATAATCACCTGATACCCTTGTTTGATATAAGGAAGAAGCTTTTCAACCTCGCTGATGGGCGTAGATTGATCGAAGTCAGTAAACAACCGCCACTCCCCTTGGGCAGCCAACATGCCCGCAGTAACTGTGGCTGCCTTACCTTTGTGCGGGTTGTCCACAACCCGCACAAACTTATGTTTCTGAGCAAAAGCTTTAAGCTGTTTCAATGTCGAGTCTGTTGAACCATCATCACTCAAAATCAACTCCCAACTGTAAGTTTGTTTGCCCAAATACTCAATTAACTCCTCAAGAACACCACGCTCTAGATTTTTTTCTTCGTTATACGACGGCACTACTACTGATAAATAAGTATTCATATACCACTCATTGTAACTCACAGCTTTTGCCAAATCATGGCATGGGTACCACTCGGTAAGGTTAACTCCTTTTTCACTGGAGCATTTTTGAAAATCTCAATCTCGTAGATCCCCAGCTTGATCAGTTCATCAACAGAAAGATTGAGCTCGTTAATGATTACCAATGTGTCTACCGCGGTAATGTCATCAAAACTAGGATCAACTGGGGCTTTGTTAGCAATAGTGTTGAAGTAGTACCGATAATTTTGGGCATAATAGTCTTTTGATTCAGATATCAACACCACGTTGTATCGTTCAGCTGGAGATAATTCTTGAGCAATGATTTGTGTATCACGCTGCAACTGGCTTAAACCTGGAGAAAAATCATGAAAAGGATATTTCTGAACATTAAAAATCAGAAACCAACTCAGGAAAACAAGAACTAAGCCTTTGCCCAATTTAGAGTGAGAGAATGCTTGGGCCAACAGCCACCCAATCAGTAAAAACACTGGAGGCAATAGAAACAGAATGTAATGTTGGTACAGGCTGTGCGAGTAAAAACTCGTACCAACGATGCCCGCCAACACAAACAAACTTAACAGCACCGGTCCAGGCGGAAATTTTTGACGCCGCAGCGACCAAACTGTTGTAACAATAATTATTACGGCCAAAAACGTGTTTGCCACTCGATTGACACCAAAATAATTGTCGACCAAGATAAACATCGCTCGACCATGAGTCTCACCTAAAATTTTAATAAATTTTTCACCCAAACCTGTTACGGTAGCATCGAACTCAGTAATTGAGCTCTCACCACCCAGTAGCCTGGACAAAGCTTGTAAGTTAACTCCCTGGTGCTTGACATCAAACACAATCAGCGGTACCAAAAAAAGCAAAACAACTATTATGGCAATAATCGATGATTGAATTAATTTTGTCACCTGCATTGACCGCTTGGTGATCGCTTGCCACAGCACATATCCCCACACCAAAATAATGGGAAAAGCCGAAAGCAAAGCCATGTAATGAAGTTGAATCAAGATCGAAAATGCCAGGGCGACCAAGAGTAAGTATTGATGGTTGCCCTTGAAAAACCGATAGAGTGCCCAAATTAAGATTAGAGAAAATAGTGGGGCTGGATTGGGATTCCAACTAAACCGTGCGTACTCGATAGCCACGCTACTGAAAGTGAATAGTCCAGCGGCCAATCCAGCCCCAAACGGACCAACAATTTCTTTTCCCAGACGGTATAACAACCAAATCGTTAAAATTGATAAAATTGCAACTCCATATGCCGGTCCCACTGGACTGGGGTAACTAAGCAGCAACCATGGCAACATGTAATAGTAATAAAGAGGACCCAAGTATATATTGCCAATACTCATGACCGGACCAATCAAAGGCAAATCCCCTTGCTGCCAAATTCGCGCTACACGCAAAGCATCACGTCCTTGGTCTCCAGCAAACAACAGTGTGTGAGAAACGCGATAGAAACGTAAGAAAGAACCAATTAAAATTAGGCCAATCAACCACCAAAGCTTAGTTGCACAAATTTGATTAATCATCTTGAGTAACTGATGCTGGTTTTTTTGCAGATGGATCCGGATTCTTCCAAATCACTCTGGTATAAGCCGTAAAATTCCAGACCATTCCAACTAAAATTCCTACAATCATGAACAAGAAACCAGTATCAAAAATAAAGGGTTTGCCCAAAATCATCTGACTCAAGGGTATGACAAATAATGCCACTTTGTCGCCAATAAATCTCCGTCCCAACTCAGCTAACACTGTCTGGATACCAACTGAACCAAAGCTGGCACCATTAAACAACAAAAACTTGATGGGAAACTGCTTGAGCGTTAGCGGCCGATCATTGAATGTCCATAAATTACTCAAAATAAAGTTTGACAGAACTGCCATCTCGGCCGCCAAAAAATACGCCAAAGTGTACATCATCATGCTCCGGAACAGCGCGAGTGTCGTAAACTGAACTACCGCCCCAGCTGCCCCGACTACAGCAAACTTGAAAATTCGGTTTGTCATAATTTCTTCTACTCTAGCTTTGAGAATATATATCAGCGTGTTTTTAATGTACTCAGGACCGATTTTTGAGTGACCAAGCACTCTATCAACAAAATGAATTGGAACTTCAGTGATTTTGAAACCCTTTCGTAAAGCTTTGTGCAAAAAACCAATTTGGAAAGTGTAACCAGAAAAACGAGTGCGGTTCATCTCGAGATGAACCGCATCATAAACCCTTTTCGTGATCGCTCGATAACCTGACGTCCAATCTCTAACGGCAAAGCTCATCATCACCAAGTTAATGAATAAATTTCCACCCACACTTAAAAATTTTCGATACCAACCCCAATTGGCGGGAATACTGCCACCTGGAATATATCTCGATCCAAGGACAAAATCATATCCTTGATCAATTTTACTCAACATGGCTGGAATTTTTTCAGGATCGTGAGATAGATCGGCATCGAACTCAAAGATCAGCTCGGCATGGAGCGCTCCAAAAGCATGCTCCATGCCCTTGAGATATGCCCCACCCAAACCGGACTTTTTTTTATTGATTAATAAGTGGAGTTTGGGGTGAGACTGCTGCATTTTCTGTACCTCTTTGAAGGTACCGTCTGGAGAAGTATCGTCAACCACTAGAATTTCAAGATTCCATTTTTGGATTCGAGTGAAAACTTTTTCCAAAATGGGAATTAATTTGACAATGTTTTCCCGCTCGTTATAGGTTGGGACGATCACAACAGCCTTGGGGAGTACTTTGGCAACTGCTTTTGACATAAGGGGTGTTTAACTTTCTTTCTCCAGCTCGGCTTTGACCATTATCTCAACTAATTGAGGAAAGTTAACGGTGGGTTGCCAACTCAACTGCTTTTTGGCCTTACTGGCATCACCAATTAATAAATCAACTTCAGCTGGCCGGTCAAACGCCGGATTGTGGTGATAGTATTGTTGCCAATCACCCAAGCCAGCGACTTGACAGGCCAGCTCGAGAAAATCCTTGACTGAGTGCGTCTCGCCAGTGGCGATCACGTAGTCTTCGGGCTTTGGCTGCTGCAACATCAGCCACATGGCTTCAACATAATCCTTGGCGTATCCCCAATCTCGTTTGGCATCCAGATTACCTAGTTCAATATGGGTTTGTTTGCCCAACTTGATTCTAGCCACAGCATTGGTAATTTTACGGGTTACAAACTCTAGACCGCGCCTTGGTGACTCATGATTAAACAAGATCCCTGATACCGCAAATAAGTTAAACGACTCACGATAGTTGACCGTAATCCAGTGACCATAAACTTTGGCCACGCCGTATGGAGATCGAGGGTAAAAAGGAGTGTCCTCATTTTGCGGCGTCTCCCGAACCTTACCAAACATCTCCGAAGAACTGGCCTGATAAAACCGAGCTTGTGGGCAAGCCAACTTGACTGCCTCCAACACTCTGACCACTCCCAAAGCCGTAAACTCTCCCGTCAGAACTGGCTGTTCAAAGCTAGCCTGTACAAATGATTGCGCGGCCAAGTTATACACTTCATCTGGCTGAATCTCTTTAAGCGCATGAGTAATCGAGTGTTGATCGATCAAATCACCAGAAATCAGTTTCAAGTTGGGATTTTCGATCAAGTGCTCGATCCTAGCAAAGTTTTGCGTGCTCGTGCGCCGTGTCAACCCATAAACCTGGTAACCTTTTTCCAGCAGCAACTCAGCTAAATATGAACCATCTTGGCCAGTGATGCCGGTGATAAATGCCTTTTTCATACTATTTTCCTCCAATAGTCTAGTACTCTGTTCAACGTTGTTTCAAGCGGAATGCTGGGTTGCCAACCCAAAGCTCTGAGTTTAGTAGCATCAGCGATCATGACTGGCAGATCACTCGGGCGCAGCCGTTCTGGATCTACTTTTACTTGGATTTTCACCTTCGCTTGTTTAACCAGCATATCTAAAATGACTGCAATCGTCGTTCCTATCCCAGACCCTAGGTTGTATACCTCTCCAGCTTGACCTTTGGTCATCATCAGCTGGTAAGCTCGCACCACATCTAAAACGTCAGAGAAATCGCGAACTGCGTCAAGATTGCCCACCAGGAGCTCCGCGCGCTTGCCCACCTCAATCTCAGCAATTTGCTTGGCAAACTCGGGCACCACAAAACCCTCAGTTTGGCGTTCACCAATGTGATTAAACGGTCGAACTCGAACAATTGGGATGTGATAACTTTGACCATAAGCATAAGCCAACATATCTTGAGACAATTTTGAGACGGCATAGGGATTAAGCGGACGATACGGGTGAGCTTCGCTGATCGGTATCTCGTCAACCTGGCTCAAGCCGTACACCTCTGCCGAGCTGATAATTAATATTTTAGCTTTTGGTGAACCAACGCGCACTGCCTCTAGTAAGCTCAGTTGTAATGAAATATTGTTAACCATTATTTTTGGGGCATGAGTGAAGCTTGAGCCAACAGCTGCGAATGAGGCTAAGTGGTAAATCTGGTTGGGAGATAGCGTTTTGATCAACTCCACTGTTGGTTCAAACTGGGTGAGATCAAGATGATGAAACTTGACTCTGGGAAGTAAGTTCTGTAGCTCGGTATCAACCCGACCATAGGTGGTAGCATGGAGCTCCAAATCCAAGTTTATTTGTAATAATTCCAAAAGGTGTGATCCTACAAATCCCGATCCGCCGGTGACAAGCACAACTTGATTTTTCATAAAGTTCGACCGATTCCTTGGTAGGAAAAACCAAGCTGACGTAACTTTTGAGCGTCAAGACGATTTCTGGTATCAATAATCCACTGCGGTTTAGATTTTTGGCGAATTTGCGCGTAATCAAAACTGATAAACTCGGGCCACTCTGTCAAGAGAATAATTACATCTGCATTTGTGGCTGTTTCGAACAGTGAGTCCCCCAGCTGCAGTTGTTTCTGGGTTAACTCGTCGGCAAAAATATGTTTTGCCTGAGCATTAGCCTGCGGATCAAATGCTTTGAGCCTTGCCCCATCGGCAATTAACTTGGGCACAAACGCTAAACTCGGTGCTTCACGCATATCATCAGTCTGAGGTTTAAATGCTAAACCAAACAGAGCTACAGTTTTGCCAGCAAAACCACCAACTAGATTTTTGAAATCCAAATAAAGCTGATCCAGACGAGAAGAATTCAGCTGGTCAACCATGGTGAACAAGTTGGAATCAAAACCAACTGAAACAGCAAAATGGGCCAGCTCTTTCACGTCCTTGGGAAAGCAAGATCCTCCGTAACCTAAACCAGGATACCAGTAGTGACTACCAATGCGCTGATCTAAACCAATTGCCTTGATAACCTCTTCGACATCAGCACCGGCTTTTTGACAAAGATCAGCGATTTGATTGATAAAAGTGATACGGGTGGCCAAGTAGGCATTGGCGGCATACTTGGCCATCTGCGCTGATTCAGGCTTGAGTTTCAGTACCGGTGCTTTTAGTGGAGCATGAAGTGTTTCAAGTAGAGTGAAAGCTGCATCACTGCTGGCACCAATTACTACTCGGTCAGGATGGAGAGTATCGTGAACTGCTGAACCTTCCTTGAGAAACTCAGGCAGCGAAGCTAACTCAAAATCTTGAGAAAAAACACTTTTAATCTTGGTCTCAACTTGAGTAAAAACGCCAGGTGGCACTGTTGATTTAATCGCCACCACCACCCCCGAAGATAAATACTTAGCTGCCGACTCACAAGCAGCATAGAGATAATCAAGATTCACACTTCCGTCGGGACGCGAAGGCGTCCCGACGGCAATTACGACCAAGTTCGCATCGGTAATTGCTTCCTTGTACACACTGGTAAAATGTAGCTGCTGTTTGGTTTGTGTCTCTTCAAGTAATTCCTGCAAATTTGGCTCATAAAAAGGCACTTGAGATTTTTTCAACTTATCAATTTTTTTCTGATCGATATCCAAACCAAAGACTTGATGTCCAAATGAAGCATAAACTGCAGCAGTAACTACACCCACAAATCCGGTACCAATTACAGCAATTTTCATAATGAGCTCAAGTATAACACGCTAAAATACCAAACTTTGCATCAGAAGTTCCGGGCGAAGCCAAGAGTAATTTTGGGTTGTCCAATCAAGTAAGACTTTTGCATCAGCAAATCGATTTTTACTCCCTAAAATTACTATCACTAACTCATGTCCCTGATGATCAAACTGCGCAATCAAGGCTTCGCCTGCAGCTTGAGTTGTGCCAGTTTTAATCCCCCGAGTTCTGGCATCTTCCATCAGTAATGAGTTGGTGTTTTGCAAAATATGATGTTGTTGGTTGGTGACGTCACTGATCACCAAGTGTGACTGGGTAACAATCGAAGCGAAAAGTGGATCAGACATAAATTCCGAACTAAGCGTTACCATTTCCCGAGCCGTTGAGAGATGCTGCGAGTGATCATAACCGATGGGATTAGTGAACGTTGTGTGGTTCATACCTAAAGCTACAGCTTTTTGATTCATCGCATTGACCAAAGCGTAATAACCACCGGGATAATTGCGGGCGAGCGCTTCAGTGGCCTCGTTGGACGAAGCGATTAGCATCGCTTTGAGTAATGACTCAACTGTCAGGCGCTCGCCCACTAGTAGGCCCAACTTATTCGAGTAAGTCAAGTCCTCATACTTGATTTCAATCTCCTGATCTAATGGCAGAGCATCCTTAATTAACATGGAG